>NZ_JBNHGL010000011.1:0-38732 GCF_059091245.1 Arthrobacter sp. Y3225116 | reverse complement strand
AAGGCGGCGGCTTTGGCGGCGGCGGCTTCGGCGGCGGCCAGAACCAGGGCGGTTGGGGCGGACAGCAGTCCGGCCAGCAGCCCGCACCCCAGGACGACCCCTGGGGAGCACCGGCCGGCGGTACCTCCGGCGGCTGGGGCAACGGTCCGGACTCCAACGAACCGCCCTTCTAAACACAAACCCCATCCCGTGGAAAAGATCCACGGGCTCCACACGATAAAGGAGCTCCACGATGGCTAAGGCTGAAATTCGTAAGCCCAAACCAAAGTCCAATCCCTTGAAGGCCGCTGACGTCACCGTCATCGACTACAAGGACGTAGCTTTGCTGCGCAAGTTCATCTCCGACCGCGGAAAGATCCGCGCCCGCCGCGTGACTGGCGTCACCGTGCAGGAGCAGCGCAAGATCGCACTGGCAATCAAGAATGCCCGCGAAGTTGCCCTGCTGCCCTACTCCGGCGCTGGCCGCGGCTAAGCGAAGCGAAGAGGAGAGAGTACTGACATGGCAAAGCTCATTCTGACCCACGAAGTGACCGGTCTCGGCACTGCTGGCGATGTCGTCGAGGTAAAGAACGGTTACGCCCGTAACTACCTTCTGCCCCGCGGCTTCGCCCTGACCTGGACCAAGGGCGGCGAGAAGCAGGTGGAGTCCATCAAGGCTGCACGTGCCGCTCGCGAGATCGCATCCCTGGAAGACGCGCAGCAGCTCGCTGCCCGTCTGTCCGCCAAGCCGGTCACGCTGACCGTCAAGGCCGGCGAGTCGGGACGCCTGTTCGGCACCGTCAAGCAGTCCGACGTTGCATCCGCTGTCGAGGCCGCCGGCCTCGGCGCCATCGACAAGCGCAAGGTCGAACTGACCGAGCACATCAAGTCGGTCGGCGACTACCAGGCGACCGTGCGTCTGCACGAAGAGGTCTCCGCCGTCATCGACCTGAAGGTCGTTGCAGGCTAACAGCCTTACTGTCGCTGCAGGCCGGGTCCGTCCAGGACCCGGCCTGCAGCGTTTAACGCCCGGTACGCTGTAGGACGTGAGCACACATCAGTTCAGCCAGGTGGACGTCTTCGCCACCGGACCGTGCACGGGCAATCCGCTGGCGGTCGTGTCGGGTGCCGGCGACGTGGGCGACGAGCAGATGCAGCGCTTCGCCAACTGGACCAACCTCTCCGAGACCACCTTCCTCCTGCCGCCCGAGAGTGCGGAGGCCGATTATCGGGTCCGGATCTTCACGCCCAGCGGCGAGCTGCCCTTCGCCGGCCATCCGACGCTGGGCACGGCCTACGTCTGGCTCGCCGCCGGCGGGCAGCCGAAGGCCGGGGGAGCGATCGTGCAGGAATGCGGCGCCGGCCTGGTCAAGGTCAAGCACGACGGCGGACGGCTGGCTTTCGCTGCGCCGCCGCGACGGCGGACCGGGCCGCTCCCCGAGGAGAACGTCGCGAAGATCTGCGCCGCGTTGGGGATTGAACGCGGGGACGTGCTGCGCCACCAGTGGGCGGACAACGGCCCCGAGTGGCAGGCCCTGCAGTTGCGCGACGCCCGGGCCGTCCTCGACGTCGTGCCCGACTATGCCGCCCTGTCACCGTTTGGCGTCGGCCTGATCGGCGCCCATCCCGGCGGCTCCGCCGTCGACTTTGAAGTTCGCGGGCTGATGGGCTTCGAGGACCTGCCGGCGGAGGACCCGGCGACCGGCAGCCTGAACGCCGCGCTGGCCCAGTGGCTGATCGACGAGGGAGCGGCACCCGCCGCCTACTGCGTTCGCCAGGGGACGGCGCTGGGCCGGGACGCGCGCGTTTACATCGACTCCGACGGCGGGGACGTCTGGGTCGGCGGGTCGGTCGAGACCGTGATCAGCGGGACAGTGGAGCTCTGAACCGGCCGCCCTAGCGCTGGCTCTGCAGGGACTCGTGGTCCGTGGTGGTCATGTGCCGGTACCCAAGCTCGATCAGTTCCCTGAGCACGTCGACGTCGATGTCTTCGAGCCTGTTGACGTAGAGGCACGAGGCGCCGGTTTTGTGCTTGCCCAGGCGCTCCAGCAGCGGTGCGGAGCCCGGCGCGTACGTCAGGCCGTAGAGTGCCAGGTTGGCCTTCCGCGGCGAGAAGCCCACGGCGGCGGCGTCACCCTCGCGGCCGCTGGCATATTTGTAGTGGTAGCTGCCGAAGCCGATGATCGAGGGGCCCCACATGACCGGCTCCTGCCCGGTCACCTCCCGCATGAGGCGCAACACGGTCTCGCCGTCGCGGCGCCGCACGGGGTGCTCCACCGACCCGAGGAACACGTCGACGGGTACGTCCGTGGGTGCAGTCTTGTTCTCGGCCATGGGTGAAGTGTTCCAGAAAGCCCTGCCCGCTGCCAGCACCGCCAAAGCCCTGCCCGCTGCCAGCACGCCAAGACCCGGGCCGTCGCGGCTCCGGTCGGGTGCTCCGGACCTGTAGTTAGGGCTCCTCGTCCGGCTCGATCAAATCCACGAATTCACGCGCTTCCAGCTCGGTCGCTTCCGAGTGCTCCAACAGCAACCGGATGGCGCCGTCGCGATCTCCCCCCAGCGCCGCGGTGCGGATGCGCCGAAACACGTCGTCGTTCAGGCGGGTGCTCGCCACCTCCCTGATGGTGTTGCCCTTGGACACGATGGCCCGGTACCGGTATCCGGCCGGCTCGGGAAGCGGGGCTGGAGCTGGCTCCGCCGGCGGCACAACCTCCTCAACGGGGTAGGGGGGTGCCGCCGCCCGGGATTCCTCGTCCTCGGGCGGGTGCGCAGCGGCTGCCGGCCGCGGTGCCTCGTCCTCCTGGCGCGCCATAGACGCCTCCCGGGCCTCTTTGTCCTCCGGGCCTGCCGGGGACGCCTCCCCGGACCCCTCGTCCTCCGGGCGGAGCGTAGGGGCAGCCTCCCGGCCGGGTGCCGTGTAGGGCTGCGGGTGCGCGGACATCTGCGCGACGGCGGAGGTAGCCTCCCGGAGCCCGGTACCGGTGGCGGTGCGGTATTCCCGGATCGCAGCAAAAGCCTGCCCCTGCGCGATCAGCGCGTAGACGGCTGTGTGTTGCTGCTGGTTCAAGCGCCCGCTGGCCGCCGCGGCGGCCTCCCGGGTCGTGGCAGCTGCCGGCCTCGCCGACGATCCGCTCCCCGGGCGGGGCCCGCGGGCTTTGTTACGCGAAAGCAACCGCATAATGACCAGGCCGATCACGACCACCAGTACGGCGATGAGCAACGGCACCACAAATTCCATACTTGAATCGTACGTCCCGCACCACGGCCCGTGCGCCAACAGCCTGCTAAAGCGGGCATCACACCCCTGTAATTCACGGCTGTGGATAACCAGTGGATAACTTTTGCCCCTACGCGCCTATTCCGATTCTGTCAACAGCAAAAATGGCGGGAAAATCAACAGCAAACTTCTTTTTGTCCACACCCCGTGGATAGCGTTTCCGCAGGTCAGGGCAGGGTTACTCGCGAGTCAACTATTCTTTCCACAGCTCTGCGCACAGCCTGTGCACAAGACACGCCCACTGATCCACATTTTATCCACAGGGGGAGTGGATAACTCGCTTGGTGGGAAGGGGGAAGGGGGTTACCGTTGCGGAGTATCCCACTCGCAGCCCGCACGCTGAATTGCAGTAGGCGCGCCTCCGGCGATCCGACGAAATGGTCCGATCCGGCTGGTAGTTCTGACTCTGAGGGGATGCGGTATCCGGTTCGAGGAGCAAAGAAAGCAGGCAGCGGTGTCGTTAGCGCACGCGGATTCGGCAACAGGTCGGGATTCCGAATTCGGCCGCACGCCGCCGCAAGACCTCGTGGCCGAGCAGTCCGTCCTGGGCGGCATGATGCTCTCCAAGGACGCCATCGCCGACTGCGTTGAAGTGCTCCGCGGCGTGGACTTCTACCGCCCCGCCCACGAAAGCATCTATGAGGCCATCATCGACCTCTACGGCCGTGGCGAACCGGCCGACGCCGTCACCGTTTCCGACCTGCTGACCAAGCGCGGCGAGATCTCCCGCATCGGCGGACCCGCCTATCTGCATACCCTGATCCAGTCCGTGCCCACGGCCGCCAACGCTGGCTTCTACGCGGAAATCGTGCGGGAACGTGCCGTGCTCCGGCGCCTGGTCGACGCCGGCACCAAGATCGTGCAGCTGGGTTACTCGCAGGACGGGGAAGTCGACGCCATCGTCAACCAGGCCCAGGCGGAGATCTACGCTGTCGCCGAGCGCCGCACCGCCGAAGACTACGTACCGCTCAAGGACATCATCGAAGGCACCGTCGACGAGATCGAATCCGCCGGCCACCGCGGCGAAGGCATGACCGGCGTGCCCACCGGCTTCTATGAACTCGACGAGCTCACCCAGGGCCTGCACGGCGGGCAGATGATCGTCATCGCGGCGAGGCCGGCCGTCGGCAAATCCACCTTCGCACTGGATTTTGCGCGGTCCGCCGCGATCAAGAACAACATGACCACGGTCTTCTTCTCCCTGGAAATGGGCCGGAACGAAATCGCCATGCGCCTCCTCTCCGCGGAAGCCACCATCGGCCTGCAGGACCTGCGCAAGGGCACCATCAAGGACGAGCAATGGGGCAAGATTGCCACCACCATGGGCCGGATGAATGACGCGCCCCTGTTCATCGACGACAGCCCCAACATGTCGCTGATGGAAATCCGCGCCAAGTGCCGGCGGCTCAAGCAGCGGCACGACCTGAAGCTGGTGGTGCTCGACTACCTCCAGCTGATGTCCTCCGGCAAGCGCGTCGAATCCCGCCAGCAGGAAGTCTCGGAGTTCTCCCGTGCCCTCAAGCTGCTCGCCAAGGAACTCGAAGTCCCCGTCATCGCGCTCTCCCAGCTGAACCGTGGCTCCGAGCAGCGTACGGACAAGAAGCCGATGGTTTCCGACCTTCGCGAATCCGGTTCGATCGAGCAGGACGCCGACATGGTCATCCTGCTCCACCGCGAGGACATCTACGACAAGGAATCTCCGCGCGCCGGCGAAGCCGACGTCATCGTCGCCAAGCACCGTAACGGCCCGACCAAGACGATCGTGGTCGGCTTCCAGGGCCACTACTCACGCTTTGCCAACATGGCGGTCGAGCACGGCTAGCAGCTTTAGGGTCTCCTCCCTATAGGGAGGGGTTCTACCGGTGCCCCGCTGGCTTGAGGGCGCCGCGGTCGTGGGCCAGGCGGGTGGCGGCATGCGTGATCGCGGCGGTCATGATGCTCAGCGCCTCCAGATTGACGTTGCTGAGGTCATCGCCCGGCTGATGGTAGTTCGGATCGCGGGGTGGAGCGCACCCCGGACGCCAGCGGAGCGGTCAGGACGGTCGCGCGACATGCCTCTTGATCAACGCCGAGATCCTCGGCGGTACCGACCGGGAAGAATTTGGTTCGATCCGCCCCTCATCGCACATCCCAGCCAGCATATGCAGGGCTGCCGCAGCGTCTTTCCGTGTCCCCTTCAGGGGCTCCACGTCCAGCTTCCAGGATGTCAGGCGGTCACGATGCTCCTGTGCAATCTCCAAAAGCGAGGAGATGTCACTCAGATCCTTCTCGGCAAAACGATGCCGCCAGACCAATGCCTTCAGGACCAGAGCCGCTTCTACGTCGGGGACCAGCACCACGAACTCCAGCGCGGCCCCGGATAGCGGGCGGGCCTTCACTTCCATCACTAGGGGGTCGGCAGCCAAAGCCAGGGACAAGCCGGGGGCGGAATCGAATCCGCGCTCACCAATTTGCTCTGTCACACCAGGGGTCCCGTGCGGCACCAGCAGGTCTACCTGAAGCGTCTTGCCGTCCCCGGCCGGCTTCTCGTAGGAGTTGCCGGCCGTCGCGGTGTAGCCGCGCTCCAGTAGCTGTTCATGCAACCCCTGGCCGGCCGCCGTGGCACGGTCGATCCCGGCGTCCGCATCCGAGGTCGTGCGCGGGATGGCCAGCGGTGTCGGGTAGGCGTGGATGAGCATTTGCACCATATGGCCGCCCACCAGCCGGTATTCCGTGTCCCCGGCGGCTTCCACTAGGTCGGCCACTGCCTGGTAGCCGAGATCGGAGGCCCGAGAGGCGGAATCAACAGTGACGGCGATGCGTGCGCCGTTCACAGGCTGCCGTCCAGGATCGCTGCACGGAGACGCTGAGCGGCTTCTTCAGCGTCCGGGCCCGGGCTCCGCATGAGATCCCACAAGGTAATCAGTGGATCGGCCAGGGGCTGGCCGGCCAAGTGGCCATCGGCTGGCCGGCCGGCCATGCGGGCGACGGTCCAGAGTGAGGTGTCGGCCGGGATGGTGGCCACCAGAGTGGCCGTGTCCGGGTCGGCCGGGGTGAAAGCGGCATCCGTCAGGTCCACGGACTGCCTCACGTACAGCTGTGCTCGGGTCGGAAGCCTCCACGGCGCGTAAGAGTCCGCCGCCACGTCACCAGAGAGCAGCGGGTCCCCCTCCATGGACTGAGCATATTTGGCGGCGTCGCGGGCTTGTTGCACGGGGGCGTCCAGTCCGTACCAGTACGTGGATGCACCGCCAGGGCCGGGGTACTCATCGAGCCATTTGTCCAGCAGTGCCGCGCGGTCCTCCGGCTCCCAGCCGAAGGGGCGGCGCACGATGTGGTCCCGCAGCTGCTTGATCGCAGAAGAGACGGCGGGCTGGGAGATCCCGGCGAGTGGGGCGATGTCGATCTGCGCCATCGGGTGATGGGCGAGAATCAGGATGCGCTCGACGGCCCAGCGCCCCCATGCGTTGCGGTGCTTGTGGACGCGTTCGTTTCTCGCGTGGTCGGGCTCGCGTTTGAGGTATTCACCGCCGATGATGACGGTGGCCGGTTCCAAGGCGACGAGGTCGACCAGGCCAGCTTCGGCGGCTTCGCTGACGGCTGCCCCGGGCTTGTTGGTGAAGTAGATGAGCCGGATTCTCTGGTTGGCCCTGAGGTCCGTCAGGATGCGGCTGGGAGTCGGCGGCTGGATCGTAACCTTGATCGATGCTTCGAACATGGGCCGGTCGCGTGCGGTGAGGGACATGCGTTCGAGGTTGCCGGCGGAGGTTCGCACGCCTGCGCGCCGGAGGATGTCCAGGCCTTTGGTGATGATGCTGCTGGGCGTCAGTGCATCCAAGTTGGTTCCCCTATCCCTTGTAGTGGGTGCTGTCAAATAACTCTATCTGCGTTTTCCTGTTTCTACTTATACCGGGTTGGGCCCTCCCGCAGGGACCCCCTCCCCGATCCCCGCATGGCACCGACCCCCAAAGGCCGGAAGGACGCCGCCCGCTCCTGTGCAACCGCATGGATCGCAGGCATTGAAGCCAGGCAGGCCCGAGCCGTGGAAGGGACAGCATCATGACGGAAACCAACAGCGGCCGGCCTTGAGCCGCCTCGGAATACTGGAGAAAAGTGATGTTGCTTTGCACGTATATGCAAGATGACAAGATCCTTGAGAAGCGGCCATGACAGATACGTGGGGATTGCCGGCGCCGACGGTGGACGAATGCCAACTGGGTTGAGACCCTACAAGCAGCTTTAGGGTCTCCTCCCTATAGGGAGGGGTTCTACCGGTGCCCCGCTGGCTTGAGGGCGCCGCGGTCGTGGGCCAGGCGGGTGGCGGCATGCGTGATCGCGGCGGTCATGATGCTCAGCGCCTCCAGATTGACGTTGCCGAGGTCATCGCCCGGCTGATGGTAGTTCGGATCGCAGGGCCGCTTGGCGGTGCCGCCGAAGAGGCGGGCCTGCTTGGTGGTTTTCTTCTCGTCGTCTCCGCTGTACAGCCCGCCCACGGCGACACCTTTCCTGACGAAAGACAACTGATCCGAGTCCATGTCCCAATCGGTGGCGACCCAGGGCTGGTCGTGGGCGTCGAAGTAGTCGGTGAAGACGTCCATGATCTCCGTCGAGCCTTCCGGCACGTCGCAATGGGGCTTGGGGTCCCGTGCGTCGTAGACCCCGATGATGGGGTTGGGCGAGGCGATCATGTCGAAGTTCAAGTAGGCCGCGATCCTGTCGAGTGCCTCGCTGTCGCTCTTGGCCAGGTGCTTGACGTAGTGCCGGGACCCGTACTCTTTCTTGTACTCCTCGGCACCCCACCAAGCGAAGCGCACCGTATTGCTGAGGCCCTCCTGCCGGCCGAGCGCTTTGGCGGCCTCCAACACGGCCGCCACCCCTGAGCCGTTGTCATTGATCGCCGGACAGCCCGGCACCCCGTCGAGGTGGGCCCCGAGCATGATCACGTTCTCGTCGCTGCCGGATGCGGTCTCGGCGAGGATGTTGAAGGTCTCCATCCGCTCACCGCGGTGTTTGAAGGTGAAATACTGACGCGTGCTGCGATAGCCGGCGCTGGCGAGTTGGCGTTCGACGTACTGGGCCGCGGCCTCGTACCCGGAGGTGCCGGTGGCACGGTCGCCGTACTCCTCGGCCAGGGCCTGAAACGTCTGCAAATGCTCGTAGGCAGCGGGAACCTTGCCCAGTGAGATGACGGGACCTGATCTTAGGCGCTGGCTCAGCTTCATATCGTCCCTATCCAGTGCGACACGGAGACGGTGGCAGTCTAACCTCCCGGTACAGGTCAGCGATACCTTTGCGGCCGGTCCGCAAGGGGTGGGGATCAAGTCCCTTGGCCGTCGGCCCGTTCCCGAAACATCCCGGTACGGGGAAGGCCCCGTTATCCCCCGGCGTGTCGCAGTGTCGCCGGTGGGAGCATTGCAACCGGGGGGATTTCCAACGAGGAAAGGAATCGAAAATGGCAGGCGGATCAGGACTGATCGAGCGGTTCTACCGGGAAATCATGGAGAGAGGAAATCTTGACCTGATCGACGAGTTGGGCAGCGAAAACTACACGGATCATGAAGAGCCCTTCCCCGGGCAACCGCCCGGCCTGGAAGGCATCAGGTTCTACGTCACATCGTTCAGGTCGGCCTTCCCGGACATCAGTGTGAAGTCCATCGAGCCTACGATGGTCGACGGGGACCTGGAGGCAGCCCGTGTCGTCCTCACCGGCACTCACCAGGGCGAGCTGATGGGTACGGCTCCCACCGGAAATACAGTGGAGTTCAGCGGCGTCGACATCGTCCGCGTCCAGGACGGAAAGGTGGTCGAGCACTGGGGATCGACCGACACGCTGAAGATGCTTCAGCAGATCGGCGCCGTCCAGATGTAACTGACCACTACGTACAAAGTGGGCCTGGGCGCGAGTACGCCTAGGCCCTCTTATATTTCCACTGCGCTTTCGGCACGCCCGTCGTTTCCCCGGTCTGGATGCCTCTCGCCAACGGCCCGCGCGGGCCAGAACACCTTACAAGGCGTCGCGCGGTGATGCACACCATAATTTCACTTGACACGCTGTAAAGCTTCCAGGCAGACTGTGTTCTACGCCTCATTGCCGAGGCGCGGCTCTCCGAAGCTATGGGCGTCCGCATCGTCCGCTTCCGAACCCGCACCCAGGACGATCAAAGGAGCACACCGTGACCGCACCGATCGAAGCAGACATCGACATCTGGGATGACGACGTCCTCGTCGACCCCTACAGCACCTACGCCGCCCTGCGCGAGCAGGCCGGGGTAGTCCGCCTGCCGAAGAACGATCTCTACGTCCTGACGCGCTACGACATCATCCGCGATGTCCTCGCCGATCCGGAGACGTTCTCCTCCACGAGCCTCGGCTTCAACCCGATGGTGAACGAGGCACTGCAGGGCACCTCGCTGGCCTCCGACCCGCCCACGCACACCCAGTTGCGCGCGACCCTGTCGGAGAACCTGACGCCGCGCGCCCTGCGCGGGCTGAAGGTCACCATTGACGAGAAGGCAGACAAGCTCGTCGCCGAGCTCGTCGCCAGCGGCAGCTTCGAAGCCATTGACTCGTTGGCGCGCGCCTTCCCGCTCGAAATCGTCGCCGACCTCATCGGCTTCAGCGGCCACGTGAAGGACAACATGCTGCGCTGGGGGCAGGCCGCGATGCAGGTCCTCGGACCCATGAACCACCGCACCCAGGAGAACTTCCCGATCGCCGGCGAGCTCTACGGCTGGTGCTCCTCCGTTACCGCCGAGGACCTCACCCTGGGGTCGATCGGTCGCGGCATCTTCGACGCCGAGACCCGCGGCGACATCCCGGAAGGGGCCGCCGGGCATATCATCCACCAGTACCTGGGCGCCGGCGTCGACACCACGATCGCCTCCATCGGAAACATCGTCGCACTCTTCGGACGCCACCCGGAGCAGCTCGAGCTCGTCCGCCAGAACCCGGAGCTCGTGCCCGCGGCGTTCGCCGAGGTGCTGCGCTACTGGCCCCCGATCCACATCTGGGGCAGGACCGCGACCCGCGACGTCGAAATTGATGGGGCAACCGTACCCGCAGGAGCCCAGCTGGGCATCCTGTTCGGCGCCGGCAACCGCGACCCGCGGCACTATGAGAATCCCGACGTCTTCGACGTCACGCGCAACCCGGTGGACCATCTCAGTTTCGGCTACGGGCCGCACGGGTGCGCCGGCCAGGGCCTGGCGAAGCTTGAGGCCCACGCGATCATCGAGGCCCTGGCCCGCAGGACGAAGGTGTTGGAGATTGGGGACGAGGTCCGCGTGCCCAGCAACATCACCCGCAGCCACGAACGCCTCGACGTCGTGAAGGCGGTGGCAGTGTGAGGATCGAACTTGACCGCCCCCGCTGTGAAGGACACGGACTCTGCGAGGAGGCCGCGCCCAAGCTCATGCACCTCGACGACGACGGCGAACTGGTGATCGACGTCCCCCAGGTCGACGGCGCGGAGCTGGACGCCGCGAAGGCCGCGGTACGGGTGTGCCCGGTGGCGGCGCTGCGGCTGGCGGAAAAGTGACCATGCGGCGAATCGTCGTCGTCGGCAACGGCATTGCCGGGCTCACCGCGTGCGACTCGCTGCGCTCGAACGGATTCGACGGCGCGTTGACCGTCGTCGGGGCCGAGCCGCACCACCCGTACAGCCGCCCGGCCCTCTCGAAGGCGCTGCTGCACGGCGACGGCGGGCTGCAAGCCCACGAGTTGCCCGAGCCAACCCACGAAGCGACCGAACTTCTCGGCGTCAGCGCCACAGGCATCGACCCGGAGGCGAGAGTCGTCCGGACCGACGGCGGCGAAGAGCTGCCGTATGACGGACTGGTTATCGCCTCCGGTTCACGGGCCAAGCGGCTCAGCGCCAGTCCGCTGCCCGGGGGCGCGCCCCCGGAGCTCACGCTGCGCACGATTGAGGACGCGGTGGAACTCAAGCAGCGGGTCGCGGGCCGCCCCTCGGTGATCGTGGTCGGCGGCGGGCCGTTGGGCATGGAGATCGCATCGGGCTGCCTGCACGTCGGCTGCGAGGTCACGCTGGTCTCCGACGTGCAGCCCCTCTCGCGCCAACTCGGCGACCACCTGTCCGGGATCTTCACTGCCGCCGCCGCCCGGCGCGGGCTGCGGTTCGTCGGCGGCAGCAGGGCGCGATTGGTGGACTCCGGCTCGGGGACGCGGGTTGCCCTTGGCGACGGCACCCTGCTCGAGGCCGACCTCGTCGTCACGGCCATCGGCGACGAGCCGAACATCGAGTGGCTGGCCGGTTCGGGTCTCCTCGTCGACGGGGCGCTGCGCGCCGATTCACGCGGCCGGGTCCGGCCGGACGTTGTTGCCGCCGGCGATGTGGCGTTCTTCCCGACCGGCCGCGGGGTAGGGCGGGTGCCGTTGTGGACCAGCGCCATCGACCAGGCCAAGGCCGCGGCTGCCGGCCTGCTCAAAGGCGATGCGGCGCCGGAACTCGGCTTCCAACCGTACTTCTGGACCGAAGGATTCGGCCTCTCCCTCAAGGCGATCGGCTTCACGCCGGTGACCGGGGCGCCCGACTACCTGGAGCCGGGCGCGGAGGCCGACTCGATGCTGCTGCGTTGGGACGGCGCGGACAGCGGCCCCGGAACCGCGGCGGCGATCAACTACCGCATCCCCATTCCCAAACTGCGGCGGCTCGCCAATAGCGGTCCGCCGGCGCTGCAACCGGCTACGCCGGCAAAGCTGTGAGCAGGTGCCGGTCCTGACGATACGTCGGGGTTCCAGCGGAAGCAGGGGTGCCGTTCTCCCGGATAGGCGTCCCTGCGCCACGGAAAGGAATGCCTCATGCCGTCGCTTCGAGAAGCCCGGAAACAGCTGACCCGCGACAGGATCGTCGAACGGGCGCTCAAACTCTTCATCGAGAAGGGATACGCCGCCACGACGATCGACGATATCGCCGCCGCTGCCGGCACCACCCGGGTGACCTTCTACGCGTACTACCCCTCGCGGAGCGATCTGATGAAGGACTTCATGGCCCGGGTGAATGCGGTCCTTGACCGCGCCGGCGGACCCGACGACGCCTCGACGGCCCCCGAGCTCGTGGACGTGGTCCGCGTGGGCGAGCTCGCGGGCATCCTCGACTGGCTTGAGTCGCGCGCGGCGCTCTGGCCCGTCTTCCGCCCCTATCTGGACGTCCTCGACGAGGCTGCCGCCGTCGACCGGGAAGTGCGGGCCCTGGTGATGGACTGGCGTGAGGAAGTAGTCTCCGACCTCGTCCGCGGCATGCAGCAGGCCGGCCGCTTTGCGGGGGAGACGCACCAGGTCCGCGGGACGCTCGCCTTCACCGAGCTCAACTACGTCTCCACCCTCTGGACGGGCCGCACATCAAAACCCAACCGTGACCAGGCGCTCGGGGTCCTCGCGGGAAGCTGGCACCACCTGCTCTGCGACGAAGGCTGAGCCGAGGGCTTTTCAGATGGCGGGCGTTGGATTAGGGTGTGACGCACGGGAAAACCGTAAGCACCCTTACTATTTTCTGAGAGGCCTACATCATGAAGGCACAGACTCTTCTCATTGCCCCTGCCGTCGCGCTTGGCGCCATGGCTTTCGCGGCCGGGCCGGCCGTAGCCCAAGACGGCGTGTGGCAGGCTGACCTTGCACCGGCCAACAACAGCGGAACCGCCGGACAGGCGATGATCGAGATACACGGACAGCAGGCAACGGTCAGCATGAACGTCTCGGGCGCCGCGGAAATCTGGATGAACGCGCCGTTCCCACATGGCCAACACATTCACATCGGCGGCCAGGGGTTATGCCCGGGGCCGGCAGCAGACACCGACGGCGACGGCGTCGTCAGTTCACCCGAGGGCGAACCGTATGCCGGTGCCGTCAGTACGTCGCTGACGGTCCAGGGGGACACCAGCCCGGCCTCGATAGTGGCAAACGACCGCTTCCCCGCCGGCGGCGCCTACACCTATCAGCGGACCCTGACCTTAGATCCGGCAACAATAGTGGCGATCCAGGCCGGATCTGCAACGGTGGAGGTCCACGGCGTGGACCCGAACAGGCTTCCTCCGGCTGCCCAGCAAAAAATGAGCCCTGAAGCCCCGGGGCTGCCGCTCGCTGCCACACTTTCCGCGGCCTGCGGAACCCTGGTCGCCTCCCAGATGACCGGGCCGATGCCTGGTGCTGCCCCCGACACAGGCATCGATACGCCCGCGCAAACAGACGGAAGCGCGATGTCCGTCGCCGCAGGTCTCGGAGTGCTGCTTGCCGCCGGCGCGACGGCGGCCGTTGCCCGCAGGCGTTCCGCTCCCAGGGACTGATCGGCGTGAAGACGGCAAGGACAGGGCCACCCTTCTTCACCGGGCTGGCCCTTGTCCTGGCCATGAATGCGGGGTGCGCTGCACCCTCCGCTACCGGGTCGCTGCCGCCCTCCGCACCCTCGAGCGCCGCCGTCGAGCAGGCTCCCCGCCCGGCCCAAGGAGCTGAATCGGGGCAAAAGCCGGAGCAAGCTGCCGGAAACACGGCCGCTCCCCAAACAGCCGTTCCCGCTACAGGCGGCGATTCCCTCGTGTTGGAGAAAGCCAGGCCTTCAGCCGTGAGCATTCCCCGGATTGGTCTTCGCAGCGACATCATCGGCCTCGCTCAGCGGGAGGATCGCACCTTGGAGGTGCCGCCCGAAGAGGCCGGTTCCCCGGCCGGGTGGTACATCAATTCCCCGACGCCGGGGGAGAAGGGGCCCTCGATCCTCCTGGGCCACGTCAACGCCCTGGGCGGGGGGCCGGGCGTTTTCGCCAGGCTGCAGGAACTGGTCCCCGGAGACGAAGTCAGGGTCGAGCGTGAGGATGGCACGACCGCGGTCTTCCGGCTGACGGTCATTGAACGCTATGCCAAAGACAACTTCCCGGCCCTGCAGGTGTACGGGAATACCAAGCAGGCGGAGATCCGGCTGATCACCTGCGACGGGTACAACCCACAGAACGGCAGGTTCGAAGATAACCTTGTTGCCTACGGAAAACTCACGGCCGCCACCGGAGGCGCGGGGGACAAGGGGTGAACGTGCTGACCGCGCAGTGCGCCGTCAATGCGGGGCGAAATTACGCGGTCCGCGTCGCTGGCCCACCGGAATCAAGGTAGCGCCGGGCAAGGGCGCTGGTGAGCTTTCCGGCGGCGGTGAGGACGAGCAGGGTGGCGCCTGTCCTGCGGAGCGCAGTTTTTCTTCTTCCGTGCCAGCCGCCTCCCGTTGCTGGATTCGGGTGCGAGGGCTGAGGTGCGTAGAGGTTTCCCGCGGTCGTGGGCGCTGGCTCACTGCGCGAAAGATGTGTCCTGTTGACCTGAGCTGCCATGGCGCCTTCCATCAAGCGCGGGGTGAGCCTGTGCTGCAAGGCCATGACCCGTCCGAGCGGCCCGACGACGGCTTCGGCGCGGGGGGAGACCGCCAATACGGTGATGGCTTTGGCAACCCTTTCCGCCGTGTACACAGGCGGCATGGCCAGGGCCTTGCGGCCGGTGTAGTTGCCGGCGTGCTGGAAGAACGGGGTATCGATGGTCGCCGGCAGAAGCGTGCAGACCCTAAGGTTTTTCCTGCCGGTGAGCCGCAGTTCCGAGCGCAGGCTAACACCCAGGGCGCGGATGGCGGCCTTGGACATCGAATAGGCGGAGGTGTAGGGCTGGGCAATTTCCCCCACGACGGAGGAAACGTTGATGACCACGCCCGCTCCCTGCTGCTGCATCTGCGCCAGCGCGGCCCGGCACCCGTGCACATAGCCCATCACGTTGACGTCGATAAGGCGCCGGAAGTCCTCGACAGGTGCCTTCAGGAATGGAGCGAAATAGCTCACCGCGGCGTTATTGACCCAGACGTCGATTCTGCCGAAGCGTGCTACCGCGCGGTCCGCGAGTTCCTGCACGGCAGCGGCGTCACTGACATCGGTCGGCACTGCCAGTGCTTGCGCCCCGCGCCGTTCACATTCGACGGCAAGCGTTTCCAAAGCCTGTGCCCGGCGGGCCGCGATCACAACGCGGGCGCCCTTCCGGGCGAAACGGAGGGCAGCGGCGCGGCCTATTCCGCTTGACGCGCCGGTGATCACAACGACGGAATCCTTGATGCGCATGACCGCTCCTCCTCGATGGTGGGCCGGGGTGCCCGATCGGGGCAGCCTGTTGGTGCTAAACCCTGTTTTTATAAGCCTGCTTACTGTTTCGGTAAACGCTAGCCATGGCCCTCGCGGTCCGCAAGGGAGGCCCTGATTGCCGGGACTTTTGGTGTGGCCAGCGGCGGGGTCTCCTGATTCAGTGAGATCTGCCGGGCGGCCGGCACCGGTGCTTTGGCCGGACTCATCGGGGCGGGGGTGACGACAGTAGGGGAGAAGGTTGAGCAGGCGATCACCGGCCGTCGGAACTCCTACGTACCTGCCCGCGCCCTGCTGACCCTGCTCGGTCAACGGCCCGCCAACGATGCCAAGCCCTTTCTGTGGAACCACCTGATGCATTACTGCACCGGTGCCAGCCTCGGTGCTTTGAGGGGAGTGTGGGCCATCACGGGCATTCGCGGACTGCATGCCAACCTATGGCACACCGTGAGGCGACTGGGCTTTGACCAAACAATTGAGAACGCCACCGGGGCCGGTTCCCCACCAATCACCTGGCCGGCCGAGGAGAAAGCAGTGGACATCCTCCACAAAACAATATTCTCGATGGTGACCGGAATGGCGGCCGACCGAATGCTGCCGCCGAGGTTAGCGTCCGACCACGGGCGCACCAGTCATTGAATCGCCACGCCCTAAAACTGTTGCCCCAAACCTATTCCGCCCATACCCTGAGCTCAACGACAGGAGACAGGTATGGAATTCGCCATCATCGTTGCCATCCTTTGTGCGGCGTGTATTGCCTGGGTGGTGTTGGGTGCCCGCGCCGACCGCCGACCAGTAAAGGGTGCCCGGGCTCCCGTGAGCACGGATGCGGCCAGCACGGGAGCCTTTGGAGCCACTGCCTACGGAGGAGATGCCGGAGGCGGCGGTGGCGGCGACTGCGGCTGACAGGAAACAAGAAGCCCGGACCGCCGTCGGTCCGGGCTTTTCCTGTGGTGACGGTCAGTGCTGACAACCCCTTCTGATGTTGCCAGTCCTGCGAAGGGAGCCGGATGTCCATGGCTTCGAATATCAACTTAATCCCGTCTGGCGCTGTGGCCGGGTCATTAGCCCCCGGACGGACATGGAATCCCAATGGTTTCACGGCCGCATAGCAGCGTGGACCGACCCGTCTAGTCGCCGCGTCCGGCTTCAGTACTGATGCATAACCGGTTGCCTTGGGCATCGGTGGCCACTACCCACATGGGTGCATGTTCATCATCGAGTGTGGCACCAATGCTTACCAGGGCATCCAGAGTCGAGGCGCTCTCGCTGAAGGGGACAGTGACGTCCAAGTGGAAACGATTCGCACTGGGACTCTGAGACTCCTGAAACCAGATGGCCGGACCCCTGCCGTAGGGATCTATCAGGCTTCCGTCTTCGTGCATCTTGTAGCCCAGTGCAGTTCGCCAGACTTCCGAAATGGCTTCCGGGGCATCTGTGTCTATGGCTATCTCCACTGTGCGCAAGAGTCCAGGGAGGGGCGTGGCGCTATGGGCGTGGGCCTGCTTCGATATCGAGCGGGCCAGCGTTACGTCGCGCTCCGTCACCCTGTCTCCGGCATCGTGCGAAGTTAGCGTGATGAACAAAGTGTCGAACCGCCAGTCCACGTCAGGGTGGTGGTCGGATTCCTGCGCCAGCCCGCCAATGGTGGAAAGCAGATCCAAGGCAGCTGCGGATGATTTACATCGAAATGCGGTCCGCAAGGCACCCAGACCGTAGCGCCATTCCGGCAACTGGAGCAGATTTGCTTGGATTTGCTCCTGGTTCAGAACATCTCTTGCTTGCATAACTTTCCCCTCCAGTTTCGAGTTAGGGCTTGAGCCTTCCAAAGTATCTGGAATGCCCGGGGGCGCACTCTCCGAATTCCGGCTGGTTCCGATTTTGAGTTCGGTCACCGGGAATGCTGTGTGTAACGATATCCGGAGCCGTAGTTATGGTGATTCACGCCAAGATGAACCCGGCTATTCCCAATGAGTGACCGGGTTCAGCTTGTTGCTGATGAGGCATGTGGATACGTTCCTGGGGAGGCGGAACCTTGGGTCTTGATTCGGTTCTGAACGCTATGTGGGTTACCCGCCTTGGGCCAGGGCGTCGTTGACGAGTTCGATGAGTTCGTCCTGTGCTTCTTCCTCGATGTCGAGTCCGATTTTCACTGCGGTGGCCGCGAGCGGTCCTTGCGCTCCCGCTACAGACATGACCTGCTGGCTTTGCCCGTTCGGCAACTTCTGGGTGGTGATGGAGCCGAGGGACTGCTCACCGTCTGTGGTCACGTCCAGTGGCGTGATCTTGCTGCTGATTTTCTGTCCTTCCGCTTCGATTTCGAAGTCGGCGCACTGCTGCATGGATTTTTGTGCTTGTTCGAACTGGTCGGCGACGACTTGCGGGTCTTTGACGGCGACGAGGGTGATGACGGTCTGGGACTTTTCTTCGGCCGATTGGCTGGCTCCAGCGGCGTAAGTGCTGCCGTCGGGTATTTGCGTCTGTTCGGTCGCGAACATGGAACAGGCTTCAGGGGTGATGATCGCGTTCGCCAGCAATTCCTTCGCGGCCGCGAGTCCCTGATCGATTTGGGCCGCCGGAACGACTGAAAGTTGTTGGCCCTGCGCGTCTTCCAGACCCGCGATCACTTCCTTGAGGTCGTCGTTGGTGTATGTTTTGGCCGCCGAGGTGGCCTGCGGCGATTGGGCGGTAGGGGAGGCGGCCGGCTCGGCGGTCCCTTCCGGGGCTGCTTCACCTCCGCAGGCTGTGAGCATCAGCATTGTGGACAGGAGCACTGCGTGAACCCCGGTTGTGCGTGCCATTCTTACCGTCTCCCTCGGTTCGCCGTTCACCGGCCGTGGACATGCCGGCATGATGCGCGGCATAGGGCGTATCCTTCGCTGGTCCTCTTGTAAAAAGCTTGTTCCAGCATCCACCCCGGTTGTGCGGAGGCACCGCGCGACCAACCAGCGCGCCGAAGTTGGCGATGCCGTGGACGTGGCTTCTCCGCCGGGCCCGGATAGGTGCAGTCTTTTCGCGGTGTCACCACTACCCGCCGCTATAGGTGCTCTCCGCGGGCCCGACGGTGCGGTGGATCTATGGATGTCCTCGTCTCAACCTTCGGATTTGCCGCCTGGATCCTACCCCTGGTCATCGTGCTCAGCCGGCATGTCGTCTGCCAGGGCCGAGGAGGGATCGGGCAGGGTTTGGGCGTTGTAGTCGATGATCTGCCAGCCGCGGTCCGGGTGCTTTTCCAGCACCGTCCAGGCGCAGTTGGCCATGCCGGCAAACATCTCGCGCATGTGGGCCGGCGCGTCGAAGAAGGCCAACAGCCCGCTTCGGAGGGCGGCACCGTGCCCCACCAGGACGCCCGTGCCGCCCCGTGCCAGCTCTGCGGCGGCGTCCTGCATCACCGATTTCATCCGCCCGTTTACTTCGGAGGGCAGCTCGGCTCCGGGAACCCGGTAGTTCTCCTCACGGAAGAATCTCTCATGGATGCTCGGATGCTGTTGCCGGAACTGCGCAAAGGTGGTGCCTTGCCGGATGCCCACATCGTACTCGCGCAGCCGCTTGTCCAGCACCGGTTCCAGCCCGGTTAGCGCGGCCAGCTCTGCAGCAGTGTGCCGGGCGCGTTCCAGGTCGCTGGACCAGATGAAATCGGGTTGGAACGTTGCCAGCAGCCGGGCCGCCTGCTTGGCCTGGACGCGGCCGGTCGCATCGAGCGGGAGGTCGGCATGGCCCTGGGCTTTTTCCAAGACGTTCCATTCGGTCTGGCCGTGCCGCCACAGCACCAGGCGGGGCCGCTGGACGTGGCCGCCGGCGGGGACCTGCTGCTGCATCAAATCTCCTCACTGCCCTCGCCTGCCGCAGCCTCGCGCAGACGTTTCCGAGCCGCCTGCGCCGCTATCCGCGCCCTATCCCGGGGCCGGCCGTCCCTGCCAATCTCGCGGAAACTATTCACAGAGCAGGATCCGGACCCGTAGGCTTCGACTTGATCCTACCGACAGCCGGCCTGGGGATGAACCGGCGCTCGATGAGAGGAAGCCGGAATGCGGGCAGACGTTCTGGAGTGGTTCTCCGCCAGGAATTATCAAGGCAAAAGCTTCGACCGGCACGAACTCGTGAAACGCAAGGTCGGCCAAGGGATCAGCGTGGTACTTCCGGCCAAGAACGAGTCGGCGACGGTCGGCTCGATCGTGACCGCGTTGCGCACGGAACTCGTCGAGGCGGTACCGCTTTTGGACGAGATCATCGTGATCGACTCCAACTCCACGGATGACACCGCCGCCGTCGCCGCGGCCGCCGGTGCGAAAGTTGCCCATCAGGACCTGATCCTGCCCGGCACCGGATGCACTCCGGGCAAGGGCGAAGCCTTGTGGAAATCCCTGGCCGTCTCCAGCGGCGACCTTCTGGTGTTCATGGACTCGGACCTGCGCCAGTTCGACGCGCAGTTCGCCGTCGGATTGATCGGCCCCCTGCTGGCCGATCCCCGGACCCACTTCGTCAAGAGCTACTATGACCGGCCGCTCGACGACGGGGTCAAAATCATGCCCGCGGGCGGAGGCCGGGTCACGGAACTGGTGGCACGCCCGCTGCTGAACCTGTACTGGCCCGAACTGGCCGGGATTGTCCAACCGCTGGCCGGCGAATACGCCGGCCGGCGCAGCCTGCTCGAACGCATTCCCTTCGTTTCCGGCTACGGGGTGGAGACCGGCATGCTGATCGACGTGTTGGAAGCCGTGGGCCTGGACGGGATGGCGCAAGTGGACCTGGGCGAGCGCTGCCACCGCAACTCCACCGACGCCGAGCTGGCCCGGATGGCCCTGCAGATCCAGCTCACCGTGCAGGCCCGGCTGCACCGCCGCGGCCTGGCCCCGGCCGCCCCTCCCGCGGTCGAGCTGACTCAGTTCATGCGCCAGGGGGAGGACTACGTCGGGCAAAGCTGCACCGTTGAGGTCTCCGAACGTCCGGCGATGCTGGACGTGGGCCAGTACCGGCTCGCGACCGGGCACGTGGCCTGAGCCGTGCGGATCCTCATCAACGCCGGCCCGTGGCTGCCCGTTCCGCCGCCCGGGTACGGGGGCATCGAAACGGTGATCGCCACCCTGGTTCCGGAGCTGCGCCGCGCCGGGGCGCATGTCACCCTCGCCACGGTGGGTCCGAGCACGATCGAGGCGGACGCCTACCTGTGCCCGCTCGACGAACCCCAGTTTCCCTCGATCGCCCTGCCCTATAACCAGGTCTCGGGCATCGCTCACGCGCATATGCAGGGCGTGGTGCAGGCCATGTACGACGGCGGCGCCTGGGACCTGGTGCATGACCACCTTGAGGTGGTGGGACCGGCGGTATTCGCCGCCATGGGATCGGCTGCTCCGCCGGTGCTGCAGACCCTGCACTGGGACCTGGGCAAGCACAGCGCGTTCTATTCGTCCTTCAACGGCCGCGGCCGCATCCGCTTCGCCGCGGTCTCGCAGTCCCAGCTGGAGCGCGCACCAAAAGCCCTACAGCGCCAGACGATCGGCGTCGTCCCGCTGGCCGCTCCGCCCGCCCTGGACGTCCACGCAGAAAAAACCGGGCATGCCCTGGTGCTGGCCCGCATTACCCGCGACAAGGGGCAGGACGCCGCGCTCAGGATCTGCCGCCTGGCGGGCCTGCCACTGGTGCTCGCCGGCCCCGTCGCCGGGATCAACGATCCGGCAGAGCTGGACCGCCGGCTGGCCGAAGGGGACCCGCGCCTGGCCTCTCATCCGGATGCCACGTACTTCCGGGAGGAGGTGAGGCCGCTGCTCGACGGCGGCCGGTACCGCTGGATTGGCGGCGTCGAAGGCGAGGCCAAGGAGCACGTCCTGCGCTCCGCCCGGGTGCTGCTGGCCCCCAACCGGTGGGCCGAACCCGGAGCTACCGGGGTGGTGGAAGCCCTCTCCCGCGGCATCCCCGTGGTGGGGACACCGCTGGGAGTGTTGCCCTCGCTGGTGGACCACGGACGCACCGGTTTCCTCGCCGCCGATGAGCAGGAAATGGCCCGGTTCCTGCAGGAACTGGACGATATCAGCCCGCAGGACTGCATCGACGCGGCGGCGGCATGGACACCCGAGGCGATGGCTGCCAGTTACCTGCGCCTGTACGACCAACTCCTCCAGGAGGCCAGATGAGCGTGAAAGTAGCCCTGATCGGGGCCGGCTCCGTCGGGCGGCGGCACGTCGGCGTCCTGCAGCAACTCGGCGCCCGGATCACCAGCGTCACCGACGCGCATGCGGCAGCGGCCGAGAAACTGGGGTGGGAAGTGGACGCCCCGGCCTTCACCAATCCCGAGACGGCCCTCGACCACACGGAAGCGGACGCCGTCTACGTGTGCGTTCCGCCGTTCGCGCACGGGCCGGGCGAACGGGCCGCTCTTTCCAGGGGACTTCCGCTGTTCGTGGAAAAGCCGGTCGGCCTGGGCCGGGAAACCGCGGAGGAAATTGGAGCGCTCGTGGAAGCGGCCGGCGTGGTCACCGGCACCGGCTACCACTGGCGCTGCATGGACGCCGTCGGGCATGCCCGCGGTCTGCTCGAGGAGGCCCCGGCCCTGCTGGCCAACGGTTACTGGTTGGACAAACGGCCGCCGGTGCCCTGGTGGGGGCGCATGGACCGTTCCGGCGGTCAGGTGGTCGAGCAGCTCACGCACGTGCTGGACACCGCGCGCTTCCTGCTCGGCGAAGCCGTCGAGGTGTACGCCGCCGGGGTCCGCGGCACGGAGACCGGGCCGCCGGTCGACGGATCAGGGCCGGAGCCGGACGACGTCGACGACGCCACCGCGGCCACCGTCCGCTTTGCCAGCGGAACCGTGGCCACGCTGGCGGCAACCTCGGTGCTGGCCGCCAAGCACCGCGCGGCCCTGCACATCGTGAGTCGAGGCCTGTACCTCGAGCTGTCCGAGGCGGGCTTGAGCAGTTTCGACGGCACGTCGCGCACGGATTTAGGCTGTGCTGAGGACCCGCGCATCGCCGTCGACCGGGAATTCATCGAAGCAGTCCGCGGCGAACGGGAAAGCACCCGCGCGCCCTATGCGGAGGCCCTGCGCAGCCACCGGCTCGGCTGTGCCATTGCCGAATCGGCGCGCACGGGGCTGCCGGTGAAGCTGCCCGAAGAGCGGCCGGCCACGGCAGGGGCAGCGCCATGAGGAACCGGCGCAACCTCGTCATTCCCGAAGCCGGAGCCTTGGAAATTGTCGAGGAGCAGCTGCCCGACGTCCCCGACGGCGGGCTCCTGCTCGAAACCCTCGTCACCGGCCTGTCGGCCGGCACGGAACTGGCCTTCGTCAAGGGCGACCACCCCGGGCTGCGGTCCCGCCTGGATCACGAGCTCGGCCTGTTCCTGCAGGACTCAGCCGAGGCCGCCTACCCGATCCGCCGGCTGGGCTACATGGAGGTCGCCCGGGTCGCCCAATCCCGCACGCCCGCCTTCGCCGAAGGGGACATCCTCGCCACGGCCTATGGCCACGCCACCGCGCATGTGGCCGACCCGCTGCGCGAACATCTGGTGCCGCTGCCCCGCGACCTTGATCCGCTGCTGGGCGTCTTCGTCGCACACTTCGGGCCCATCTGTGCCAACGGCCTGCTGCACGCGGCGGCAGACGAAACCGGTGGCCTGGTCCGCGCGCTGGGCGACGGGGTGGACGGCCGGCTGGTGCTCGTCACCGGCGCCGGGCCCATCGGGCTGGTCACCGCCCTGTTCGCCCGGTCTCTCTGCGCGCGCGAAGTCGCCGTCGCGGACTCCGACCCCCGCCGCCGGCAGCTGGCCGAAGAGCTGGGCTTCCTGGCCCTCGACCTGAATGACGACCCCGGCAAGATCCTGAAAACGAGATGGCGCCATGGTCCCGGGGACCGGGGCGCCGACGTCGTCTTCCAATGCCGGGGACGCCCCGAAGCGCTCCACGCCGCACTCCGCGCGGCCCGCCCCCAGGGCAGCATCATCGACCTCGCCTTCTACACCAGCGGAGCCGACGCCGTACGGCTGGGGGAGGAATTCCACCACAACGGGCTCAACCTGCGCTGCGCGCAGATCGGCAGGGTGCCGCGCGGCCTCACGGCACAGTGGGACCGGGCCAGGCTCTCGGCCGAGACCATCAAGCTGCTCGGCACCCACGGCGACACGATCCGCAAGCACCTGATCACCGACGTCGTGCCCTACGACGACGCGCCGCTGCTGATGCACGACGTCTCCCGCCGCCGACGGCACGTCCTAACCGCCGTCTTCGCCGTAGCCCCGGCGTTCCTGTGAGCACGGCTGGCAGGCATCCGGGGAAATAGCCCAAGCGGCATTTAACCGGGCAGGGGATCCAAGGCTCCGGAGGGACGGAACAAGCCGCCCACCCGGCGCCGGCGCTCGCCGCATCGAGATGATTGACCTCCGATTGACCGTCGATGTGGTGATAGTGGCGGAGAGCTCCCACTCGGCGCCGGAGGCACCCCGCGGGAATAGCGCAAGGACCTCTTACGTTGGACTCGAAGAGTAGATGCGAACGCATTTACCTCATTGCAAGGGATGATTGATTTGTTGAAGTTTGAAAACCGGGTCGCGATTATCACCGGGGCAGGTCAGGGCATGGGCAAGCTGCACGCAAGCACGCTGGCATCCCGGGGCGCCCGGGTCGTTGTGAATGACGTCTCGCAGGCGAATGCCGAGCGGGTCGTTAAGGAAATAGTCGATGCCGGCGGAACCGCCGTCGTTGATGTGCATGACGTCGCCACAGAGGCCTCCGCGATCGTGCAGACCGCCATCGATGCCTACGGGCAGCTCGACATTGTCGTCAACAACGCCGGCATCATCCGCGTCGGCCTGTTCGGCGAGCAGCCCTCCGATGAGTTCTGGCAGGTGTTCGACGTTTCCTTCCGCGGCACGGCTGAACTCTCCCGCGCCGCTTGGCCGCACTTGGTGAAGTCTGGCTCCGGCCGCTTGATCTTGGTCTCCTCCAGCGGCGTTCTCGCCAACCCCGGAGCCTCCGCCTATGGCGCTGCGAAGGGTGCGATTTGGGCGCTCGGCAACACCCTCGCCATGGAGGGCGACCGCGTAGGTGTGCAGGTGAGCACCCTTATGCCCACCGCGTGGACCCCGATGACCGAGAGCGCCTACAGCGACCCCACCATCATCAGTACCCTCCGCGACGGTCTTGGCCCGGAGCACGTCGCGAACTTCGTCGCCTACCTCTCGCACCAGGACACCACAGTGCACGGCGACATGTTCCAGGTCAGCGGCGGCCGCGCCGGCCGCATGGTTCTCGCCGGCTTGCCACGCATCCAGTCCACCGAGAACACCCCCGAAGGATGGACGGACGTCGCGGACCAGCTAAAGGCAGACTCCGACCAACTGACGCAGTACCGAGTAACCGGCGAACAGTTCACCGACGAAATGATTGCGGCGAACCCTGCAGTCGCGGAGGCGTTCAAGAACATGAACACCGCGGACCTGGGCGCCTAACCGCCATCGTGACACAACGGTGTGCGGCCGACGGCCCAACGGTTGCTGGTCGCCCGCCGATTCCGCCATACGAGCGCGCGACCATCCGCGAACACCGATACACCAACGAAGGAGCTCTTCATGCAGGCATGGCGTCTTACTGCTGCAAACGAACCACTTGAACTGATGGAAGTACCTGACCCCGTGGCAGGGCCGAACGAGGTCGTCATTGATGTCAAGGCCGCGGGAATCTGCCACACGGACGTCGGATATCTCGACGGCACGCTCACCGGCATTCTCGGTTTCACCCCCATCACGCTCGGGCACGAGATCGCAGGCGTTGTGGCGCAAATCGGAGACGAGGTCACCGGCCTGACAGTCGGACAGCGGGTAGCCGTTCCTGCCACCATCCAGGGCCCCGGCACTGCCACCGACGGCGGCTTCGCTGACAAGGTCAAGGCTCTCGACCACCAGGTCATCCCGGTTCCGGATGGTGTGGACTGGGAGCAGGCTGCGCCGGCCACCGATGCGGGCATGACCTCGTACCATGCGCTCAAGGTCGGCGGCGTCCAAGCGGGGACCAAACTTGGGATCATCGGGGCCGGAGGGCTGGGCAGCCTGGCGATCCAGTTCGCGAAGGCCCTGGGCGCAAAGATCTATGTAGCGGAGGTAAACCGGGCAGCCTGGGACCGGATCTCCGGCTTCGGACTCGATGGGCTCGCGGAGAACATCCGTGACTTCGCCGATGAGGACCTTGACGTGATCGTGGACTACGCAGGGTTCGACACCACCACCGACGATGCTATCGAGACTGTCGCCTTCAAGGGCACTGTCGTTCAGGTCGGCATGGGAACCGAGCGAACGAATATCTCGACGACGACGATGATCCTCAAGCAGTTGAGTTATCTCGGCTCGAACGGAGGCACCAACGAAGATTGCGCAGAGGTTCTCGACCTGATCGCCAAGGGCACTGTGTCCTCCCACGTCGAGACAGTCGGCTTCGATGAGATCTACGAATCCATCCAGCGTTTCGAGCGAGGCGAGACCAACGGACGCCTCGTCGCGGTGCGTTCATAGTCAAGCTAAGCGCGGTCGCGGCCTCTTAGAGCACCGCTAACGTCGGCCGTGGCACCGCCCGTCTGGCGCTCCGGCCTCTGAATCATATGCGACGCCTGGCAAAAGGCGGATTGCACCTGAACCTTCAGGTGCAATCCGCCTTTTCCGTCGTCCACGTCAGAGGTGAGATGGCTGGCGGTGATTACCGTGTGGTGTGGCGGTTTGACCCGGCGGTTCCTGCATGAGGGGTTCGCTGCACGATCCGGTACACGGTACTGCGGGCGACCTTAGAGAGCTTGGCGATCTCTGCAGTGGTGTGTTGTCCTCCCTTATATAGGGAGACGAGGTGTGCTTCCTGGCTTTTAGAGAGTTTGGGCTGTTTTCCGCGGAGCCGGCCCTTGGCTTGGCGACCTGCATCCCTTCGCGGGTACGGGTACGGATGAGGTCGGATTCGAGTTCGGCAACCATGGCCAGGACGTTGAAGAGCAACCGCCGACCGGGTCGGTCGGATCGTGCACCGATCCGCCGATGCTCAACTTGACGTTCTTCTTTGTCAGTTCTTCGACGATGTCCCGGGCGTGGGGCAGGGAGCGGGCGAGGGTCGAGTTTGGTGATGACCAGGGTATCGCCGGCGCGGACGGCGGCTAGGGCTTCTCGAAGGCCGGGCCGGTCCCGGTTGGTGCCGGTGAGCCCATGGTCGGTATAGATCCTGTCTTCGGGCACGCCCAATGCTGCCAGCCCGTTCCATTGGGACGTGGGGTTTTGCTCGTTGGTCGAGACGCGGGCCTAGCCTTTTTTGCGGGCGGGGTAAGCGGGAATCGAAGAACCAGTATCTGTATGGGACTTCTCTCCGGGGGAGAGTGGCCGTGAAGTGTCGCCGTGGGGGACCGGCTTGCGCGACGGCTATCTGTCGCAGAAGCGGGTCAGTGTGGCGTCGACGAAGCCCACGTCGCTGTTAACCGGACATCGAACCGGCGCCGTTCGATCCTCGGCACCGGAGGGGGTATCCTTATGCTTTTCGTCAAGCGGCTTGGGAGAGTTTTTCTTGATAGAGGGTTCCGTTCTGAGCATTTCGTGGATGACGTCGCAGCGGCGGCGGGCAACGCAGATCACGGCCGCGAACGTGTGTGGCACCGGCGCTCAGGCCTGATGGAGGCGCATATCGCTGGAGTCGTCGTGAAAATCGCCCCTCAACGAACGGCCTTGAAACCCAGCCATTCGACTCCCACACCGAAGCCCATCCCTTCGATTCTTATGACAGGGACGGGTCTTGAGTTTGTCTGCTCCGGAGGGCACGAGTAATCAGGTGCGCTTCCGATAGGAGCAGCCGCCCCATTGTCGCCTGCCGCGCTTCGGTATGGCGAGTCGTGATGCTCGCGACTGAAATTGACCAAATTGGACGCTTTAATCGGTCGAAGACAGCTGCCGAAATCTCCCAGTTGTCGGCAACCGGGGTCCCCACCGTTGAGGCGAAACCTTCTTGGCGCGAACGCGCAACTCTCTGTTGGACCAACTTGAGGGATTGCCCCCACCGAGCAATGGATGACGCATTCTCAGCCAGAATGCGGTCCGACTCCGCTGCCGGCAGGTGAGCGAGAAGAACGATGCCGGCTGCTCCCACTCCTAGAGGAAGTCTGGTCCCTTCACTGACCACGTGCGAACGAATCGGATAACTACCCTCTACTAACATCAAGCAGACTGTGGCGGCCCCTCGGTGGATAGACAAAAATGCTGTCTCACCTGTCTCACTCGCGATGCGGTGAAGGCTTGGCCGCGCCAGCTCCTCGAGTGCATTCTGCCTGGAGGCCAAAGCCCCCATGATGAGGACCTCCGGCCCCAAGTTCCAAGTTCCCGACCGGGGGTGGCGCGCGAGTAGGCCACCGTCCGTGAGAGAAGTCAGCAGCCGGTATACGGTCGTGCGCGTCATACCGGTCTTATCGATAGCGTCTCGGAGGGTAAGCCCGCTCGCTGAATGCTCACCCACGAGCTTGAGAAGGTCAATTGCTCTTCCAACAGCTTGCGCGCCTGGTCCTCGTTTTGGGCTCTCTTGGTCCATGGGACACCTCCTTGCGAATCATTCTATGGAGGAGAACCAAGGAAGTCCCACAATGTGGAACAACCGACAAATATTGACCACATTGCGGTTTCTTTTCCCAGACCGTTCACAGTACGGACGGACGAGACTGGCCGATTTGGAAACTTGGCAGAGTTGGGGCAACCAGAAGCGAATTAGAGATGGAGTCCAAGTCGTGAGTTTGCACTCGATATCGGTGAAACGGCACGCTGAATTCCCTAACCTGCCTAGCGAGGTTAGGGCTCGTACCGTGCCGCAACTCCTCCTCGAGGCCGTCGAATCGGCCCCTGACAGAGACGCGCTGATCGGCTATAGCCAACAGGCAGGTGGGGAGATTACGCTCACCTATTCCGAGTTACTTAATGGGACTTTGAACACGGCGGCGATCCTCCTTAACGCCGGCGTACGCCATGGTGAGCGCATCGCGATCCTGACAGGAAATGATGCAGCAGTTGAGGCCTATTTGACGATGTTTGCTGCACATTGGTTGGGGGCAATTGCCGTTCCAGTTAACGTGCACGGAATGCCGGGCGACATCAGGGAAGCCATCGGGTTGGTGCACCCGTCCGTTGTGATATACGAGGCTCAGTTCGAGAGTCTTCTGAGTGATGTTCCACAAGACCTGGCGATGCAGATCCTGAGTATCGGAGGCGAGGCCAAACTTGGACGCCCACTCGGGCGAGTCTCGTATGACAGCGAAGCGGTGCTGACGATTCCGCCCTTGGCTCGGGAACACGACGACGCCAACTGGATCTTCACTTCAGGGACATCTGGAACTCCAAAGGTCGCGGCTTTCACTCACGCGCAGGCAGTTGCCGTCGGTATTCAAGCACAGGCAGGTTTCGAACTCACTGAGACCGACGTTTTCCAGTGTGCATCGCCGTTCTACACAAGCACTGGATGCCATACGAACCCCTTGGCAACACTCGCTGCTAAATGTGCCTACGTAGTGGATCGCAGGCCCGACCCCATCGAGATGTTGGAGCGTGCCGAGCGGTGTTCGACGACGACCCTCTTCATGCCAACGCCTCTCGTTGTCATGCTGCTGAAGCGGCTGGACGATGGTCGCTTACCCGAGCTGAACACCGGGCGCATTTCGAGGCTGGTGTACGGCGGACAAGCGATGCCAAGGGCCTTTCATGAGCGAGTGACCCGACTCTTCAACACAGACCGAGGCATCAAACTATCCAGTGTCTACGGTCTAACCGAGGCGGGCCCGTGCGGGGTGATGCTGGAACCAGAGCGACATGAAGAGGCCATCGCCCTCATGGGTGAATATGGCTTGGCCGCCGGTTCTCGAACATGGAATAAGTGGGTGGAGCTCAAAGTCGTGGATGATTCCGGCGAGCCCGTCAACGACGGCGTGCCTGGAGAGATTTTGCTTCGCTCGCCAAGCGTCATGTCCCGATATGCGTGGGATGAGGACCAGACAAATGAAGTTCTTGTTGAGGGTTGGCTGCGAACCGGCGACTTGGGCGTTCTACAGGACGGCTTCTTGTTCATCGCTGGGCGCCAGAAGCACATGATTCGCAGAGGCGGCATGAACATATCCAGCGTCGAAGTGGAGAAAGTAGCTCTCGCTCACCCCGCGGTGTCCGAAGCGGTCGCATTCCCGAAACAAAATCCCGTGCTGGGGGAGGACGTACAGGTAGCCCTTGTCCTGCGAGAAGAAGGTAGAGCTACCTTCGACGCAGCGGCGTTCATCGAGTTCTGCGGACAGCATCTGGCTGAGTACAAGGTGCCCCGCCATGTAACCGTAGTGGATCAATTCCCGAAGAACGGCATGGACCGCGTGATTAGGAATGCCGTTGTCGACATGGTTCGGCTCGAAGATACAAAGCAGATGGTGAACTGAAAATGACCGAACAGTCAACCGATCAACCAGGTTATGTCCCGTACCGAGATGTCAGCTCCTATCCGGGGTTGCATCTATCGGAGGAACGAATCTCGCGGATACGCGCGATGGACCTTGAGCCCGAAGACTTGACGGCAGATGACATCGTCTATTCGGTTAGCCGAAATGGGAGCAGTTACTTCTTTGCGCTGCTTCGCTTGGTCGCTGCCCACCATGGCGAAGATCAGGCCCGCCAGATTGCAGAGAAGTTCGGTTATATTGTCGGAACGAGTAACTACAGAAAGATGCAACGGCGGTTCAATCGCGAGCAACTCACGCCGGAAGACATGTCCAGGTACGAAGACATTGCTCACCTCCTTTCAGGCGTCAACATGGCTGAAGCATTCTCTTCCTATTCCGAGAATGAATGCCGCATTACGCGGAGAAGATGTGCATTCTTTACCGACGCTCCGGCTGACGCATCTCACTACTGCCAGTTCGTGAACAAGGGCATGGGCGAAGCATATGTAGCGGCCGACCCTGCTCTGTCGATGGAATACACCCGCTCCCTCGCTCGCGGCGATGACTACTGCGAACACCGGATGATCTTTGAAAGCGGACGCGCACCGAATCCCTGAATTTAAATACACCCCGAAGTTCCTCCTTAACAACGAAGTGAAAGGAAACTCGTATGCATCAGGCACGAAAATCCAATAGAGGCGTAGTAATCTTGGCGGTCGCCACCGCTGCAGCACTCTCTCTGTCTGCCTGCACAAGCAGTGCAGACGCCGGTGGCGATGAAACTATCCTTCTAAAGGTCGGAACCATGTATGGCCCCGAGAACTGGCAGACGCAAGCCCAAGAGGCGTACACGGATGCGGTGACGGAGGCCTCTGGCGGACAAATTGAGTTCGAATATTACTACGGCGATGCCCTGGTGCCAATGACAGAGTTAGGGGGCGCGCTCAATGACGGAATCATCGACATGGCAGCCTTTGTCCCCGCACTAACTCCCGCCAATTTCGAAGTGGATGGTTTTGCCTCGAATCTTGCATCTGTCGCAGATAAAAGCCCGGTTTCAGGAGCCCTCCAATCGGTTGCCGCCACATTGGAATGGTCTTTTGAATCGGAAGCGTATATGGAGATGATGCAGCGCGAAGGACTGGTGCCGCTTGTTCCACGCTGGGCTGGCTTGCACACCTACGGTTTGCTCTGCTCCGAAAGTCACACAACCCTCGCCGATATGGACGGAGCCCGCATACGCGTCGGCAGCGTAGCCGCTACGGGGGAAGCCAAGGCAATGGGAGCGACGCCTGCCACGGTTGCAGGCACCGAAGTCTACTCCGCTCTACAGCAGGGGTTGATCGATTGCTCATTCACTAACCCGCCGGACATGACAGCCCTTAGCCTGACCGACCACGGAAAGAACTACACCACTGCCGGTCTTCTCGGATTCTCCAGTTTTACGATGGCTATGAGCGAGTCGACCTGGAACAAGTTGGGCGAATCAGCAAAGGATGCCGTCTGGAGCCAGCTACCTGTTTACCTCGAAGAGATGATGAACGGTGTTTTCCGAAGAAACATCGAGGCGCTCGAAATCAAGGATCTAAAGTTCGAAAAGCCGGACAGCGACTTAGTGAGCGCGCTGGACACGTACCATGCCACCCTCATTGAACAGCAGCGCAAGGAAGCCGCCGGATTGGCCGACCCCAGCCAAGAAGTTGACAGCTTCATCGGACTCCATGAAGAGTGGCTCGACCGTATTACTGGGGACCTTGGATTTTCTACGGCGGAGCCGGCCTGGCCGGAGTATACGGACGTGCACGGAGAGGACTTGCCGGATCTGAGTGCCTGGTCGGACTCCATTGCTAGTCAGATCCTCGAGAACCACCGGCCGGAGTAGACGATGACAACCCAGGCCAAGGGCGGATTTGTTCAGTTTGGCCAACGGACTAGCACCGTCCTCGAGACGATCGGTTCCCTTGCCATCCTTGCAATGATGCTCAACATTGTTGCGGATGTGCTGCTGCGCAGTTTAGCGAACCGACCGATCGAGGGAACTCTGGAATTGGTCACGTACTGGTACATGGTCCCCCTGTCGTTCATCGGTATGTATTTAGCCCAATCGGGGAAGGAACACATCTCGGTGACCCTCCTCGTTGACCGCCTGACTCCGGCAGTTCGACGACAGGTCATGTTCCTCACCAATGGCATTGCCGTGGCCTTGCTGGCACTTTGCGCCTGGTACGGACTAGAGGGGGCGATCGAGCAAACCATTCGGGGTGAGTACAGCGGAGGCGCCGAAATTATAGTCTGGCCTCTCCGGTATCTCGTGCCGCTGACATTTACCGCCTTTGGCGTGGCGCTGCTAAGGGAAATGGTAGCGATGGCCAGTGGAGACAATTTGATTAAGGAAGCGAAGGATGAGCGCCGTGATGACGACAGCATCGGGCATTAAGCCCCCCATTCAGAGGGCCGCCAAAAGGTCACTGCCCTTATTCGTGATCATCGGTCTGATAACGATCATGACGGTTGGGGCGGTGTTGGCTCCTACGCGAGTGGCTACGGGCGGATTCCTGCTTGGACTGATGCTCGTACTCCTCTTCGCCAACGTTCATCTGGGCGTCGCAATGGCGGTGCCGGGAGTATTGGGCATTCTGCTTGTCATCGGCGTCGACGGTGCAGTGAATCTATTGACGCAAGCCCCATTTGGAAATACCGCGTCCTTCACGTTGAGCGTACTGCCGATGTTCGTCCTCATGGGACTCATGTTGTGGCGGTCTGGGGTCACGTCTGACTTCTACCAGGCCGCGCGGCTGTGGCTAGGATGGCTTCCTGGTGGCTTGGCGATAACCACTAATATCGCTGGAGCCGGACTGGGTGCCGCCAGCGGCTCAACGCTGGGAATCACCTACGCAGTTGGGAGAATCGGGATACCTGAGATGCTGCGTGCGGGCTATTCGAAGACCTTAGCGCTCGGATCAGTCGCCTCAGCTGGCACGATCGGCCAACTGATCCCCCCGAGCATACTTCTCGTCGTCTACGCTACTTTCGCTCAGATCCCGGTCGGTTCGCAGCTGATTGCGGGAATCGTTCCCGGTATCGCTCTCACTTTTGCGTACATTCTGATGATCGTTTCAGTTGTGTTAGTCCGGCCCGCGATGGCACCCCGGAGCACCGAAGAGAGAGTTCCCTGGGCGGTTCGATTGAGAGCCCTGGGGCGAACAACGCCGCTTGTCGGGGTAGTGTTGGTGGTTATCGGTGGGATGTACCTGGGTGTATTCACTGCCACGGAGGCCGGGGCAGTAGGAGCCGCGGCCGCGTCTGTCATTGCGATAGTGAAGCTGCGCAAAGATGGGATGGTTGCCGCTGTCGCTCGTGCCCTTCGCGATACACTCATGTCCGTCGGCGCGATTATGTTCCTTCTCATCGGTGCAGCGTTGCTCAATCGAATGCTCGCCGTGACCGGACTGGCCTCATGGATGGCTGGTGTCATCGAGCAAACATCCTTGAGCCCGTTTTGGTTTGCGATGGCTCTAGTCGTGTTGTTTCTCGTACTCGGCATGTTCATGGAATCGATGTCGATGATTCTGATCGCTGTGCCGATCCTGCTGCCGGCGGTGCTGGAGATGGGCTTCAGCGCCATCTGGTTCGGAATCTTCGTCGTGCTCATGGCGGAAATCGGAGTGCTTACCCCGCCAGTAGGCATGCTCGTTTTTGTGGTGCATCGAATCGCCCAGAACAAGGACGTGAATCTTGGCAGCCCAATCTCTATTGCTGATGCTTTCAGAGGTGCGCTGCTCTTTGCTCCGGTAGCGCTTCTGGTCGTGGTCCTTCTGTCCGCTTTCCCGGAAATAGTCGACGTGCTTCCAGACATGATGGCGGGGACACCAAATCCCTAGCCCAGCAGTCGCCCGGTTTACTGCCTGCTCAGGCCGTGAACCGGGCGGCAGAGGGAGCACTCAGCAGATGAACAACTATTGTTCACGGTAAATGGTGGCAGCTCGCAGAGCACCGCTACTTCGCGAATCATATGCTCAGTGGTCACAGGTACAACGAGCTGGCTCGTCACGATGCCATTGGTATGTCGTACCAGCGCTTCGGCGCGGGCCGCGTGGACGGGAGATATGTCCGCGAGTGCCTTCCTAAAGAACTGGATGACCGATTCGAATGCATCACCGGGGCCCTCCAGGCGCTCTGCGTTCAGACTTGCCACCAAGTATTCGCACCACAGGCTAGGTAGAGTTCGATGCTTGTCCCAAGACGTGACATAGTCGTGCACTTGGTGCCAGAAGCGAGCAAACGGGTCCTCGAGGTGTGCTGTCCTTTCCGATAGGCGTTCGAAGTATGTGCGGGTAAGGCTTTCATAGGCGAGATCGAGCAACTCCTGGGCGTCGCCGAAGTAGTAGTGGACGGTACCGTGACTCATCCCGGCTTCGTCCGCCACGCAGCGGACTGTACACCCCGCCACTCCATCGCGCTTCATAACTTCGGCAGCAGCGGAAACAATTTGTGCGCGCCTGTAGGCCTGGTTGGGTGACAGACTGCTGTCACCATAGGCTCTCTTTGTCATCTTGACCTTTCCAGAACGAATATCGCGTAATCCCGCCTGCGAGCTCGTGTTGTGCACGCGACCACTTGGCCCGCGCTACCGGTAAGTCCCCGGGTCCCGCATCCTGAGTGCTGCGTCCAGACGGATTGTCGTCCCGTTGAGCATCTCATTCTCGGCGATCGCCATGATCAACGAGGCGAACTCTGAAGGCTCACCAAGTCGCGCAGGGAAAGGGACGTCTCCAGTTAGCGTGTCCAGAGTACCTGCTGGAATTCCGTCAACCATTCCGGTCGAAAACATTCCGGGGGCCACGCTCACGACTCGTATTGAATATCTGGATAGTTCCCGTGCAAGAGGAAGCGCCATCGCCGAAACGGCTCCCTTCGAGGCAGAATATGCCGCCTGCCCAGTTAATCCATCCCAAGCCGCAATCGAAGAAGTAGTAATAATCAGCCCGCGCTCTCCTGAAGGCAGGGGATCGAGATCAGCCATGAGCGGCGTGAGGAGGCGAATCGCATCGAACGTGCCAAAGAGGTTCACCCCCACTACAGATGTAAACCGCTCCATGGGCATCACACCGTGCTTGCCGAGTATGGAAGCCGACCCCAAGATCCCGGCACAGGTGACGAGAAGTCGGGGGGCGCCAATGGAATCCACCAGTGCGGTCATCGCACGCTCAAGTTCCCCGGTGTTGCCCACATCGGCCTGGGCAAATTCCACCCTATCTCCGAATCTCTCCCGGATAGTGGCCGCTGCATTCGATGAATTGTCGACGACTCCGACCACCGCACCGCCATCGACGAGCCGTTCCACGGCACCCAGCCCAAGACCGGACCCGCCGCCTGTAATTATCACCGGCTGGTTAGTGAGTTCCATTTGCTCCTCCTGATAGGTGTTGACATTTAACATGCGTATGGAATTATTATACACGTGTCCAAATAACTTGTACGGATGGAGAATAATGCAAAAGGCTCATGAGCGAACTGGTAGACGGATTGGCACTGAGGCCGCGCAGGCGAGGGACTGCTATCGGATGCCGGCAGTTTCCGAATTCGAGACCCGCGCATTTGTGCCGAGCGTACTTCCCAATTCCAGATGTGCCCCGGGGATACTGGGTAACGCGACGCATCTTGTGGGTACGGAGTGAACTCTCCCGTAGCCGTTGTGACTGGCGGAGGCGGCGCACTGGGGGCCGAAATCGCTAACACCCTCCTCACCCAGGGGTACAGGGTTGCCGTGTTCGAGCGGACTCAGGAACTGGCTGATAAAGCGGCAACGCTACTCGACGGCGACGTCGACGCCGTGCGCGGATTCGCTGCAAACCAGAGGTCTGTTGACGAAGTCTGCCTGGCATTTGGCGAGGTCGAACAATGGGCGGGGGCGCCGGCACTTGTCGTGGCGAACGCCGGGTACGCGAAGTTCGGACCATTGCTCGACGTCTCACCCAGGACATGGGACAGCCATGTGGCGGTTAACCTCACCGGGACTTTCTACGTCTGCCAGGCGGCAGCAAAGCTTCTGGTTAAGTCAGGCACGCGAGGGAGTATCGTTGTCGTCTCCTCGAGCCTAGCTCGATCCCATAGTGACCAGGTCGGAGCCTATTGCGTGACCAAGGCTGCCCTCCTGCCGTTGGTTCGCTCCATGGCCGCTGAGTGGGGCGTTTATGGAATTCGTGTTAATGCCGTCCTCCCCGGAGTTGTCGAAACCGGCATGACCTCTCAAATGCTCGACGAGGGTTCAGCGCGCGAATCACTGCTTCTTGAGACACCAGCAGGTCGCATGGGACATCCGGGCGACATCGCAAACGCGGTCCAATTCTTGGCCAGCGACGCAGCCACATGGGTCACAGGGGCCGCATTAGACGTCGACGGGGGGCAATCGATTTACGGCCAGCCGAAGTGGATCCGCCAAGACCGTTCCGTACTCGGACACCCAACATGGGAAAAGACGCAGTAGCGAACTGCACTGATTATCGATTTGATCCAGTCAAGTAAAGGAAGAACTACGATGGCAAATATCGATTGGCAACGAGTCAGCAACGGACTTGAACGCTCTCAGCACAAAATGACCTGGAAGCCCTACGGCGCTCCAGAGATCCTCAACTTGGAGGCCACCAGCTTCCACGACGGTCCGGTCTCAGCTCCATGGGACATCCCCGAGAAGATGATTGTCTCGGTTGCCATTACTGGCGCATTCTTCCGCAAGGAGCAGAATCCTTCCCAGCCAATAACCACTGACGAAATCTACTCGTCTGCGCGCGAGGTGGCGCTGGCCGGCGCAAGCAGTATTCACATTCATGTGCGAGATGAAGCGGGCTACAACACCCTGTCACCGAAACGGTTCCACGACGTCATCGCGCCACTGCACGATGAATTCCCGACAATGACGATCGACGGATGTCTGGTTCCTGCTCTTTCAGGGGAGTGGGAGAAAATGATCGGCGTCCTGGACACCGGATTGCTGGATGCCGCCCCGGTCAATGCGACAGCGACCTACATCGGAGATTCCCTCTTCGTGAAACCGATTCCCGTGATTATGGAGAAGACAAGGCTCATCATTGAACGTCATGGCACACCGGAGATCGCAGTTTACACGGACGCTGACGTTTCCATTGCGCATCGATACCTCATCAGCAGCGGTCTCGTTCCCACCCCCGCAAATTGGGTTGTGCTGCCAGGCCTGCCAGGCGGAAGCCCGATCAACAACACTCGGCAGATGATCGAGGGACTGACGCGAATGGTTAACGCCATTCGAGACATCGATCCTAATGGAGTCATCATCGTCTGCACAGCAGGTCGGGGCGCGATGCATATGGCGACCCAGGCGGCGCTCATGGGACTGCACATCCGAGTAGGCATGGAAGACACGTACTACAAGTGGCCACACCGCTCAGATCGCCTTCAGTCCAATTTGGAAGCGTTTGAGCTTGGACAAAAGATTGCAGAAGTTGTTGGGCGGCAGGTGGCTACGCCCGAGGAAACCCGCGCGATCATGGGCCTCCCATTGAAGCACGGGTTCAACGGAGACTCCGAGAAACTAGTAGCCCTCGGCTAGTCCGATGGAACATTGGGCGTACCAGCGGAATCTTCGCCGCAGCGGAGATTCCGCTGGTTCCCAGACGGATGTGTCCGTTATGTTTGATTCAGTTCAGCGGGTCGCTGCGGCTGGTGAAGCCGCATGCCTGATGCTGTTGGGGTGACCTTCACCGGGCACTTTGTCAGGCGTGACGTAAGAGCGGGGTCAGGCCTTGACCTGCAAAAACTGACGGCTCTAGGCCGAAAGGCTCGACCTGCTGCTGGCGATCAATTCGAACAAGGACGAACGTGCGGCCTGGTCCGGATCTGTCTGCCTCCCGCTGGATCATTTGGCCGTGGTGCCCCGACCGCCACTGGATTCCTGCAGTTCTGACTGGCCACCGGTGGCACGCCGGCTCCGCAGCTCGCGGTAACCGGACCTTAGGCCAGGCACGAAGTGGACCTTACAGACAGCGATCTAGGCGTTCGAGCAAGCGACTAATGCTCCTGTGCCGATAACCGTGAGTACGTCGCGCAGCCCTTGAAATGGTTGCTAGAAGTGTCCCGTGAAGGCTGTTCATCTGGGACATGCTTCGAGCGGCATCATTGGCACTGCATTGACATGCAAGCATGCGCAAAGGTTCTCGCTCATTCTTGTCGCGCTGACGGACCGCCTTGCGGGACAGGACGATTGTGGGCGCCTTTGGTTCCTGAGCGCGTGTTGATGACCGAAACGCAGGCATCCTTGCGTTGAAATGGCGGCTTATGTGACTACAACAGTTCGGGCACCCCAGAGCACAGCGCGTCTTAGCTCTTCTATGACCTCATGCGACAGCACTCAGGGCCCGAAAGAGTGTTCCTCGGCTTATGACGTGCATACGCATCTTTTCGCCGGCGGACTCTTGGTCGCCAGCACGGATTGCAGCGGTAATCTCTTCGTAGGCCTTGCTGTTCACACCTTCAACAGAGATCTTGCTTTCCTGTACGGCCATATTGATCCAGCTAACCAACGCAACCATGAGCCCGGAGAAAAGTTCGTTGTGACTTGCCCTCGATACTGCAACGTGCCATGCGCTGTGCGCGTCCAGGAGAGACCGAACATCTCCTGCGTGTCCCGTGATGGCCGCGAGTGCGGCTCCGATGTCTTCTAGGTCTTCATCTGTGCGACTTCGAGCCGCAAGCTTGGCGCACATTGGCTCTACGGCCTCCTGCAAGTCCAACAATTCGTCCAGTTTAATTTCTTGGCCACGAATGAGGTGGTTTACAGTCGACCGCATTTCGTCTTCCCCAGGCAAGCGCACAATTGCTCCACCCGCCCGGCCGGGCTTTAAGCGTATTAGGCCCTGCCCTTCGAGGGTCCGAAGGGCAGCCCTTACTGACGCCCTGCTGGATGCCGTCTGTCGAGCAAGTTCGGCCTCCGGCGGTAGAAGGGATCCTCTTTCG
>NZ_JBNHGL010000010.1:0-39381 GCF_059091245.1 Arthrobacter sp. Y3225116 | reverse complement strand
GTCGCGGTGGCTGCCGCGTTGCCGGCCGCAGACGCCGCAGGCCAGGTTCCCAGGGCTGCCGAGCAGGTTCCGGCGGCGAGGAGGCAGGCGGCGGCACAGGCGAGGGTGAAGGCGGTCCGAAACTGCAACGGCGTCCGCCCCGTCCGTCCGCGGTTGTTGCCCATGCCCGCTCCTGCGGTTCGGATTGCGGTTCATTCACCGTAGAGGCTGGCGCATCAGAGCACAACGGACAGACAAAACCCACGGCTCGCACCAGGCGGAGCGTGCAGGAGCCACGCGATCAGGACGCTGGCCTCAGGACCGCCGGGCCGACGTCCATCTCTGCTGGTGCAGCCTCTCAAATCCGTCCAGGAGCAGGTCCAGCGCGAACTCGAACTCGAACTGGTCGTCACAGCCCTGGCCGACTACGGACCCCTCGTCGTGGGAACCGGCCATGGCCATTTCCGCGATATGCGGATACCGCTCGGCCATCGCGCGCAGCATCTCCGGCGGAACGTCCGCGGGCGCGCTTTGCTGGTCGTCGAACAGTTCCTGGGTGAACCCCCACATCCGGCTGCCGAGGGCGTGCATCACGTGGTGGGTGAGGTCGACGGAGAATCCGCCGGCGCGGAACATGCCGATCACCGAGTCCATGTACTCGAGGACAACCGGCGTCTTGTTGGTGCGCGACTCGAGCACCTGGCGGGCCCACGGGTGGCGCAGCAGGACCTCCCGGGCCGACAACACGCGCTGACGGACGGCGTTCCGCCAGTCCGTCCCGCCGGGCCGCGTCTCGATCTCGCCGACGATGACGTCAACAATGCCGTCGAGCAGTTCTTCCTTGTTGGCGACGTGCTTGTAGAGGGCCATCGGCACCACGCCCAGCTCCTGGGCCAGCTTGCGCATGCTGAGCGCGTCGACGCCGGCTTCGTCGGCAAGAACGACGGCGGCGCTCAACACCCGCTCCCTGTTCAGCGGGGTGCGGCGTGCCGACTCCACCTGCTGAGCCATCAGGACCACCCTTTCTGACGGCAGATATCTCTTGACAAGTGTACAACGTACACCTACCTTTAGATCACGAGGTGTACGCCGTACACCCAAGACTCTGGGGAATCACCAATGGCTGCAGAAACCATCGCCGTCACCAAGGCCTCCGGGCGCCGGCCCCGCGGCCGCTGGCTCATTCCTGCCGGCTTGATCTTCGTCAGCCTCATCCCGGTCATCTTTGGATCGATCCGCGTGGCCGAGCTGACCGGGGGAGCGGCGGTCACGCCGGCCAACGAGCGGTTCTTCGACTCGCCCCTTCCCGTGCTGATCCACATCCCCGCGGCCATCGTCTACAGCCTGGTCGGGGCCTTCCAGTTTGTGCCGTCGCTGCGCCGCGGCAAGCGAGGCCGGCGCAGCTGGCACCGCATCGCCGGGGTCGTCCTTATCCCGGCTGGCCTGCTCGCTGCCCTCTCCGGCCTTTGGATGTCCGTCTTCTACGACCTCCCGCCCGACGACGGCGTCATCCTGCTCGTCCTTCGGCTGGTGTTCGGCACGGCCATGACGGCGAGCATCATCCTGGGCATCCTCGCGATCAAGCGGCGCAACTTCGCCGCACACGGCGCCTGGATGGCCCGCGGCTACGCGATCGGAATCGCCGCCGGGACGCAAGCCCTGGTGACCATCCCCTGGATTCTCCTGGTCGGCCCGACCAACGAACTGAGCCGTGCAGTGCTCATGGGGGCGGCCTGGCTGCTCAACCTCGCGGTCGCTGAGTACTTCATCCGCCGCCGTTCCCGGAGGTCTCTGGCTTCGGCATGACGAGTTCGCGGACATATCTAGCAGGTGGTTACTGCGATCTCAGCACTGCGCTGACCATCTCCTCGTACGACGATAGGCCGAGGTCGCCGTGCATGACGGTGATGGTCACGGCATAACCGCTGGAGGAGGAATGACTGTGTGTGCTTCCCGGTTTCGGTTGCTTCGGCACGATCTTATAGGTTTGGTTGCCTTCCTGGATCTCCGTGCCCGCGAGGTCGTGCAGCCGGTGTGCCTCTTTCCGAGTGATCCGCAAGTGCGTGTGCAAGTCCTGAGCGAGGGCACCATTGACCGCCTCTTCGATCCGGCGAACGGACTTGCGTCGCGCGGCAAGACGCAGAGGTACCCAGGAAAACAGCACGAGGATGAACACAAACAGGGAGACGCCCACGCCACTTCCGGTTACCAGCGCAACAATTACCCATAGGAGTGAAATCAGCACAGCGGATCCGAGCAGACAGCCTCCGCACGATCCGATGGCTACTGGGACCTCTACAGTTGCGGTAACAACTGGGTCTGGCGCGCCGTTGCTGGCTTTCTTCATCGCCACTCCTTCAATTCGGCGAGGGCCTCCGCTTCGCGCGCCAGCCGCAGGGCTTCCCGGAACTCAGGTAGTTCTGTGTTGTGGAGCGCCATAGGTGGGTCGCCCAGTGCAGCGAGTGACGCCAGATGGGCATGGCCATCCGCGAGCTTCTGGGCAACGTCGAGACGGTCTCGTGCATGGATCAGCTCGTTCCGCACGCCTTTGAGCTTGTCTCGGCGTTCTTCTTCTCGTTGGTGCCGTTCGCGCCAATAGTCCCGAGTCCGTTCAGCGGTCCGGAACATCCTCTCTCCGGTCTCAATGAGTCCTAGGACACGGGGATCAGTGCTGTCTGCAGCCCGCAACTGCTGCAAGCACCTCTCATAACCGGACGCGATAGAGGCGTAGTGTCTTTCGGTTTTGACCGCGCTCTCAACCGCAGGACTGAGTTTGGCTGCAGTTCGGTCGATTGCCCCTACCGCCGAATCAAGCCGCTGCCGGATGTCGACGTAGTTGTTCACCTCTCGTGGACTCCGAGCCATTGATTTTCCCCCAACTCAGTAGCTACCGCTTCGGATGAGAACCACGTACCGGAACCCTATGAAACCATCCGATGTCATGTGCGGTGTGCAGTCGGTTCTGCACCTTCGCCTCAGGACAGGAACCCTAGGGAGATGATCACATTAGCCTGTATGGATTTCTACTCAGTTCCATCTTTAAATACTTGCTCAAGTCTTGGAGCAGGAATTCATTCTTCCAAGCGAGGTTCCCAAACACACCACTCGTATCCGCAGCGGTCATCCATACACTGCCAGTCTGCGCTGCCCGGCTCGATGACGCAGCCGGCCCTTATTACCTTGGGCTCCGGACCGTCATCGGAAGGTATCCACATGCCGTGGACAACTGGCCAGGCTTCGTGGCTGCAGCGCGGGCACGTCGTCGTACCGTCGCCAGCCACCACCGGCGGGTTGGACTCCACGGCCGCCCACACTGCTCCGGCAGCACGCAGTTCGTCGAGGGTAATGTCGAGTAATTCCGCGGCGGTGTCCATCGGGACACCTGCCTCGCGCATGGTCATGAGACGGGACCATAGCGGGCCGTTTCTGAGATCTCTCATGCGGCCAAACTAGCGGTGAGCACCGACCGTTTGCCTTCTGAAGGCGTTTGATTCATCGTCCGACCTCCACCATCGTCTCTCCAGCGTCGCGCAGCGCCGGTGACCAGGGCTCGGCTCGTTTCAGCGCTGCCGCCAGCGTCGTTCCACCTGCGTCAGCCAGCAAATCCATGTCACCGACCACCACCAGCAGGCTCCTGGCTCGGGACAGGCCCACGTAGAGCTGCTCCGGCGCACGGTCCAGCTCCTTAAAGCCATTGGCGCAAAGGATAACCACCGACCTCTCCAGTCCCTTGAAGCCGAGCACATGGCCGTAGAACTCTTCCTCGTTAGCATGGAAGTTCTGCCAGTATTCAGCGATCTCGCCAATATCGAAGTACCCCTGGTGCACTGGATGGCGGTGTCGAGTGGTCAATAGTGCGATCTGGTTGTTGGCCCAGCCTTCTTCAATGAGCGCATCGACACAGTCACCGGCAACATCCAACGCTTCGTCAACTTCGCATTGGACGAAGCGTACGGGCAGGCCCGTACCACCTCGTGGCTTGAAGTAGTCTCCGGCGAAACCCTTGAAAGTGTCGGCGATCCGCCGCGTGTTGCGCAGGTTCTCGTCAATGTGGATCGGGACAAAGCTGCTGATCGGGCCTGCCACTCCGTCCGCCCCCACACCGGTCCAACGCCGGTAGACATCCTGGCGGTCGTCCATGAACGCATAGGCCTCGCCCGCTTCGGGATCCTTGAGGCAGGCGAGCAGCGCCTCCCACCACAGCGGGGCAAAGTCCTGCGCTTCATCGACGACGACGGCGTCCAGCTTCTGCTCGTGCGGCAGGTCCGCCGCCAATTCCCTGAGCAGGCGGGGCATTTCTTCATCGAAATACTCTTGGCCCGACCCATCCGGAACGCCGAGAGCGCGCACGTACTCATGGAACTCGCCAGTGAACACCGGCTGTGAGTGGCGCCAGCCTGACGTCCGCTCCTGCAAGTACTGCCCGAGCCCCTTGTTGTAGCAGAACAGGCCTACGCGCTTGCGTTCCCGGCACAATCTTTTGGCTTTCTCCACCGCCAGCCACGTCTTGCCGCTCCCTGCCCCGCCGGCGAACCGGATCCTGGTTAAATCCCGGGTTGCGGACAGCAGCACGGACTGTCGTTCCGTGAGCTGGTCCTGACGGTCTTCCAGCTCCTGAGCCTCCGCCGCTTCGGTGTCGCTCAAGGGCAGGGTTCCGGTTAACCGGCCGACGATCCGTTCCATGTACGACGACGCCAAGGGACTTGCGCCGCTGCCTTCGGTTTCGATGGCCCGCCGGATCTTCTCCGGGAGGTTGGCGAGATCCTCCGCGTCCAGCACTAACGAACGCAGGCAGCCGGCCATCGACCAGTCCTGGGGGACGTTCGTGTACGGCAAGCAGACCATGTAAGCGAAGCGGCTCGAGAGCTGCGTCCCGAGCTGTTCCCCGATCCACGTCCGGAAAGCGTGCATCGAGGACTGGGACTGCGCGACGGGGCTCTGGATCTTGTGCCTTCCGGCCCTGTCCGACTGCCACCACTGCCCCTCCTCAATGCTGACCAGCCCACCCTTGACCTCGATCGCCGCCAGACCAACACCTGGCCACAGGACCAACAAATCGATCTCGTGCTCAGCGCGTCCGTGCCGCACCTGCACAGAATGTGCGAGCACGACGTCGTCGGGCAGGCTGTCCCGGAGCTTCGCCCAGACCGCTTGCTCTGCCGAAAGCCCATCCCCGAACTCCGGTTCCTCCGGAATACACCGCGCCATCACAGCCCCATCGTCTCGATTAGTCTCGGAATACACAATGTATCTGGGGTTAGCTGATATGCCGTCCAAATCAGCGCGGGTGCTCGAGCGCGCAACCCGGGGACTTACACTCTGTAGATGATGGATAAGAAGTAGACCCAAAAGTGTGGAAGACTTCTGGCCCTTGACTGGTCCAGACCTGCGACGATTCGAGAGATGTTAGATGAAAGCTGAAGCTGTTACACCACGGGATCTTTTCGATTCGAAGGTTCAGTACGAAATTCCTGCCTTCCAGCGTCCGTACGTTTGGAACGAGGAGGATCAGTGGGCACCGCTTTGGTCTGATGTTCAGAGGGTCGCAGAAAACCTTCTCCTAGCTGGCGATGATGTCGACGAGCGCGAGAGAGTAACTCCGCATTTCTTGGGCGCCGTGGTCATTAAAGAGATGTCGCATGTCGCTGGAGACCTGGCACGGTCGTCCGTAATCGATGGCCAACAGCGTATGACGACTCTTCAGTTGTTGCTGGATGCCGCACAGGCTGTTGTTGAGGAATTGGGCTCCGAGGAAGACGCAGAAGCTCTACATGAGCTAGTACTGAACGACTCGAAACGATTCCGACAGACGAGGAACCGTTTCAAATTGTGGCCCTCGCGTGCTGATAGGGAAGCGTTCACGCTCGCAATGGATGATGCCGCAGTTGCCGCTAACGGGCACCGCATCACTCAGGCTCATCAGTTCTTTTCAGGTGCGATTCGTGAATGGGCTCGCGCCGAGGACGATGATCTTGAAGCAACGGCAGAAGACCGCCTGAGGGCACTCACCGCAGTGTTGTCCGACCGGCTATTCGTTGTCGCTATCAACCTTGGTGCTCTGGACGACGATCAGCTTATTTTTGAGACGTTGAACGATCGAGGGACTCCACTGTTAGCAGCTGACCTAGTGAAGAACTGGATTTTTCAGCGGGGGGAACAAGTAGATGCGGATGTCGATGCCTGGGCCGATAAATACTGGCTAGAGTTCGACGAGGACTGGTGGCGAGACCAGATAAGCCAAGGTAGGCACTTACGCTCCCGCATTGACATTTTCCTTCAGTACTGGCTGATGATGCGGGAACAGGAAGAAATTCCTACGGAGCAAGTGTTCAAAAAGTTTCGACACCATGCACACAGCCACATGGCTGCGGCCAACTCAGCAACAGCATTCGTTGAGGCTCTGCGCCGGGATGCCGATACTTTTCGGTCCTTTGCGGAGTTGGGAAATGATTCCGTTCAAGGACAGTTTTATCGACGCGTAATCGAGTCACTTGAACTTGCTGCTACGACGCCACTGCTGCTGTGGCTCGTTTCGGACAACCATCGGGTCCCGCAAGACCAGGTTGAGCTCGCGTTGGCCAGCCTCGAGAGCTGGGTCGTGCGGCGAACATTGCTGCGCAAAACGACCAAGGACGTTACGAAAATGATGGTTGTTTTGTTAAAGGAACTGGAGGCATCGGACGTAGCCCGTGCGGGAAGTGTGGTGAAGAGAGTCCTTTCGTCCCAATCGGCAGATTCACGAGTTTGGCCATCGGATGCTGACGTCCTCGCAGAGCTTCCAGAGGTCAGGCTCTACGGGAACGTGCGGCAGTCTCGACTTCGAACAATTTTCGGAGCGCTTGAGCGGAAAATGCGTACGGATCGCTCAGAGAACGTTAGCCTTCCTGACCGTCTCGAAATTGAGCATGTGATGCCGCGGGAGTGGAGGTCGCACTGGTCAGATTCCCTAAGCGGTGAGGAAGGCGCAAGTCAGACTAGAGACGCCCTAATTCATACGATTGGGAATCTAACTTTGACTTCGGGCAAGCTGAATAATGCTTTGGCGAACCGTCCATGGACTGATAGCGAGGCAGCTTCGGTAGCGCCGAGTGGAAAGGACGCAGGCAAAGGCAAGCGCTCTTTGCTGGCTGATTTCAGCATCTTGCTCCTGAATAAGTCCATCGTCGATGACCATCTTTCCGAGTGGACAGATGAAGACATACGCAAAAGATCAACCGAATTAAGTAGCCTTGTCTGCCAGGTTTGGCCTCGTCCGTCTGTAGAAAGGGAGCAGAATTAGCAGAGCCGATAGGCGAGGCAGCTGAACGGGGAGCCATCACCACTGCGGTGGCGTCGTCGCCACGTGCCAGTTCAGCAGGAGGACGTCCGGACACGAGCGGCCGTGGCGGAGACCGTTGAGCACGGCCGTGGCGGCGGCCAGGGATCCTGCGCGCCAGCTGTGCCAGTTGGGACACCCCAAGTCCGGGGCGTCCCAGCCAGCTGCCTTCAGGACGTCACCGTGCAGCGGCCAAGTGTCGCCGGGAAGGTAGTCGTTGGAGACGATTTCGCACCAGTAGTCGTCCTCGTCCAATGCGACCTGGGCGTAGGGCGCGATGGCATCATCTGTGGACTCGCCGTACTCGATCATCACGAAGTCTCCGTCTTTGAGCCAACGGATCTCCTCCGCGATCAAGCCGAGGGCTTGTCCCCAGCCGCTGGGCCTCGCGGGTGCCGCAAACAACTCTTCGGGGCGTTGCCTGGTGGGTTCGACACGGGCAGACGCAGGAGGAACCCGATCGCCTTGTGCAGCCAATTGGGCAGCTGACAGCGGCCACATCACATCCATGCCAGCCATATGGGCCTCGCCTATGGCATACTCCACGCCGTCCAGCCATGCACGTCGGCCGCCCGACTTGGTCGCCCGGGCGAAGCACAGGGTGCAGAGGTAATTACGCAGGATCAGATGCTTTGGCCTTTCGCCACCGCAGTGTGGGCACAGCGGGTCCGTATTCCCTTTCAAGACGCCTCTTCGGAGAGCCGGCGCAGCGTTGCCACGAACAGCGGATTCGGGTTCGCGCCGGGGAGTACTTCCTTGACCTTCTCCAGCGCTTGTAGCGGTGTCATATCAGTCGCCAGCGACCCATACATGGCAGCAACGGTGGGGGTGCGGCTTTCCATCCGCACGCAGTGCAGCAGCACACGCTTGCCCTCGGAACGGAAAAGCGCGACGGCGGCCGCCGCCTCCCGCAGCACGAACTCCAAGTGGGCGTTGGCCTCCGGGGCAGCCTCGTCCAGCAGCATGAAGGCTGCATGGTCCGCGGCCGGAACACGGGCGTCCTGCGTACCGACTCGCGACAGTGAGACAACAGCGTCGTAGTCGTCCCGGGCCAGGGCCGGCGCGCCGCCGAGGAGCACGCCGGGATCCAGGGGATGTTCCACCACCTCGATTTGCGAGGAGCTGATCCACCCCGAGTTGTCGAACGAATCGACGTCCGGCCAGCGGCCGGGCGTCCGTCCCTCGGCGCGGCCCAACTGGAACCCGATGCGCAGCAGGTCCCGTGCGGTGTAGCCCGGCCAGCCGTGCAGGTTCCGGCGCCACTCGAACGGCACCGCGGTGTAGCCGTAGGCGGCGCCGAGCAGCCCGCCGGCGATCGCGGCCACGGTATCCGTGTCGTTGCCGCCGCGGACTGCCTCTTCCAGTGCGGCACGCAGGTGAGCCGGGCCGGAAGCTGCGTCCGCCGTCGTCGTGATGGCAGACCAAGCCCCTTGGAACGCCTCGACCACCCAGCCATTGCGGGTGAAGTCTCGAGGGCGGCTGTGCTCGGCCGTATCAATCCGCTCGAGCCAAACGGGCCTGCGGTCGATAGGCAGCAGGGACAGTCCGGCGCGGACGTCCAGCTCGCCCGTGAGCACGGCCCGGCGGATCGCCACGCACCAGAGGGCGCAGGCCTCGCCGGCCTCCGGATCAAAGTGGGTGAGGGCGCTCAACTCCGCTGCCGCATCGAACAGTTCCTGCAGTGTCGCATCCAAGTAGGCCAGGGCCAGGGGCGCCGTGCGCATCAACGAGCCGTTGCCGGCGGAGCGGCCGGTGCTCACATGCACCTGCTCAGCGGAAGCCAAAGCATCCGCAGCGTTCGGGGCAGTGCGTCCGGCTGCTGCGGCCAGGCGCCGAGCTCCGTTTAGGGCCGACGACGTCATCGCGCCCACGTCCCGGGCGTCGCGTGCCCAGTCCGCCCACCCGCGGACGATAGCGTCTTTGGCTGCGCCGTCGAGTGTATGCCCCGGGGCATCGAGCAGAGCCTCGGCGATGACCAGTGCCATGGACGTGTCATCCGTCCACTCTGCCGGCTCGAAGCCGAAGGGGCCGCCACCGATCATGGCCACCGGGGTGCCATCCGGCATCGGGGCATCGAATTCGTAGCCGGCTCCGAGGGCGTCGCCGGCGGCCTGGGCGATGAGCACGCCGGCGGCGCTGTCGTTTTGGGCAGAAGAAAGGTTCATGGGTGCCTCCAGGGGGCAGGTATCGGATGGGAAAGAAGCGGTGCAGGCGATACGGGTATTGCAGAAGGTGTGTGTCAACCGGTCATCACCGGGTGCCGGGTGTCCCAGCCGCTCAGGTGTGCAAACGCCGGCGCCGGATTGAACGGGGACGTTCTGAACGTGATGCCGTTGAATGAAACAGGTTCGGAGCTTCCCAAGAATTCGCTGCGGGGCAGGTGCCCGGTGTCCGCGCCCATAAGGCGAACTGCTAGGTCACGTGCAGACTGCGCGGGAGTCTCAGCGTTAGATGCACGGTCAGAGTAGAGCTGAATGTTCAGCCAAGCTGCCTGCAGCATGGAGCGTTAGTGGCTGCGGAACAGCTTGTGGCTGCCGAACAGTTCTAGCATCAGCGCCTTACCGCCGAATCCGACGACGACGCCGCGCTGTCCGTCGATCGGCAGCGGCAGCCTTTCCAGATCCGGGCTTGTGCTCCGCGTGCCAGCGTCCAAGTGATGGACCAGTGAACCGGAATCGGACACCGTGTTCAGGCCCTGGTACCTGGCAACGCGTTCCCACACCCTGCCCTGGGTTTCCGCGCCGCGGTCAGTCCGGTGCAGCTCGGCCCGAACATTTAGTGGCGCGCGGCGGGCGGAGCGTTTGTGAGCCGAAGCGCCGCCCCAACGGCCGAGTTCTACGCAAAAGGTATCCACTTCACGCGTCTCGCCCGCCGGCAGGATAACGTCCCGGGCGCAGACCCGATGCTGGTGCCCGCCTTCGAGCAGCAGCACCGGCTTGGTGTCGCGGTTGGTGGCGGTGAGCTTTCCAACCTGAGGGCCGGAAGCGAGCTTCCGTGACGTCCAAGTTCGCCGCAGCTCCGGTGGCCAAGCCGACGGTAGCACGAGCTTCGGCCCAGACCGGGAACAGTGTGAGCGGGCCGAGCCGGCTGCCGCTTCCGATGTTAGCTGTCCAATCTTCATGCGATCCCCCTCCGCTTTCGTCCGGCCGCACAGCTTCAACTGTCGGCCAATATTTATATTGCGCATTTCTGCGCTAAATCAAGATTAGGCCCAGTTGGCCATTTAGCGCAAGAGTGCATTTAATGTTTTCTGTGACCCCGCCCGAGAACGCCACGCCTTTGACCGACTACCCACGCCCTTCTGTAGCAGTAGACACCGCCGTGCTGACAGTTTGGCGGGACTCACTATGCGTCCTGGCCGTCGAGCACACCAAGGCGCCTGGCTTCGATTGGGCACTGCCGGGAACGTTCCTGCACGAGGGGGAGCGGCTGGCAGATGCAGTGCTGCGCTCCCTTCGGGACAAGGCAGGCATCAGCGGCCGCACCCCGAAGCAGCTGTATGTGTTCGACGACCCCGACCGTGACCCGCGCGGCCGAGTGTTGTCGGTGGCCCATGTGGACGTCGTGCCGTTCGAGCAACTGGAACCTGCGCTGCAAAACGATCGCGTGAAGCTCTTTCCAGCGGACGACGGCGGTCCCGGACTCCCGTACGACCATCCCGCGTTGGTTGCGAAGGCCGTGGAGTATGCGCGCTCCGGCTACGAGAGAGCCCCCGACCCCGGTGGACTGCTGACCCAGTCCTTTACCCTCCGCGACCTGCGCATGGTTCACCAGGCAGTCGCCGGGCGCGAACTCATGCGTGACACTTTCCGCCGGTTCATGGAGCCGCAGCTAGTACCCACAGGCGAAATGACCGGCGGTGGGCGCGGCCGGCCCTCGAGGTTGTGGCGGCGGCCTTAGCGGCTTAAAAAAAACGAATGGAAAGCCGCGGGTGTGTGTTGCTTGATCCGCAGGGCCTGCTGGTCATCAGCCACTGCACATTCTAAAGCCGGTTTCTGCTCAGACACCACTTTTCAACTACGCCGAATGCCACAACTCTCGCGATACGCTGTGCGTCCTTGCATGGGAGCAGTACGGTCATTGCGGCTCGGCATCGACAGACGGTGATAACGAAGTTTTGGGAACGACTCGTGTTCTGCCTGCAGGGATGGCGTCGATCTGAGGAGGTCGTTTGGTGAATTGCATGACAAGAGGAGGACCATGAGCACGATGACGTCGATGGTGGAAGGGCTGAGCTTCAACACGACCAAGATCAGGGCACAGTCTTGGTGGATAGCCACGGAACTATGCCGGCGGCACTCCGAATTGAGAATTGTCGAACACCATCCAGGCGGCGGGCACTATGACTGCCTAGGGCTTCTGAACAGGGACGATAATCAAATCATTATCGACATGAATCGCGGTGGCAGCCTTCACATCCATCGTGGACCGCAGGCAGGCAGTTTCGGCTGGGCAGAAGTCTTCTCGAAAGAACCGATCGACCTCATCCAACTATTGGAGCAAAGGTCAGGGTTGAGGAGCCCAGTTGCCACGATGCCCACGACGAAGTATCTCCTTGCCTATCGAATTGTGACTTCCGTCTTGCTTCAGAGCGCCAATGCGAAGTCTCCTTGGGACGTCACTTCGTTGTACGAAGTGGCAGGAGGGAAAGACGCATTAGAGAACATTTGCCGCGAGTTTCCAGGACTCACCGTGGAGAACGACGCGGCAGCCCTAGGTCCTTTTTCCGATGTCAGACATGCTCATTGGGCACTTCGCCGGAGGGGCGGACCGATCGAATTCATAGTCTCTGACAAAAGTATTCTGTTCCAACGAGACAGCAAACAAATAAATACCTACCAGCTTTTCAAGACGCACGGGCGTAGCGTCGCTTCGACGATCGGGATGGCCCTTGGTCAGGCCTTGAAGTAGCCGATTACCAGGACGATGATCCGGGGGGGAAGAGGGACCGAATCCGGCGAACACAATCGAAACGTAATGCGGCTCGGCATGGCTCAAAGTGTCATCGTCTTCGTTTACCCTGGGCTGGTGAATGCATTTATTGGGGGAGGGGCAGCAGACGCCCTGCACGAAGGTCTGTACGAGGCCCTGCACACGGAATCTCTGGCTCGTCGTCTGGAGCGGGTGCCGGACTTTCAAGCGAACTTCGAGCAGATAGACGCAGCCGACGCCACTGAGATCCTTTCAAGACATATTGGCGAGGCCGCCCGGGCTGCCTTGGTGGCGGCAAAGCCTGAGGACCGGCTGGCACTCGCCAACAAGCTGTTGGAAGGCATCCAGGCAGAAGACTCGATCAAGGACGGCCCGCGGCAGCTACTCTCCCTTCATGCACCGGAGAAATTGCGGCGCCGAAACCTTCGCCGGCCGCTTACTCCACTGTCGGATTCCGCCCTCCTGACGAACGGCAAGGACGATCCGAACTTGGCAGCCGAGCTTCGTGCCGAGATGGCATCGGCCAATAGCGTCGATCTGCTCAGTGCCTTTATCAAGTGGAGTGGTCTGCGTCTACTGGAGGGAGCACTCGATGAGCTGGCAGACCGCGGCGTTCGCATCCGCGTCATCACGACCACTTACATGGGCGCCACCGAACGCCGTGCGGTCGACGAACTCGTCCGCCGGTACGGGGCCGAAGTGCGGATCAGCTACGAAACACAAGCCACCCGCCTCCACGCCAAGGCATGGCTTTTCCGCCGCAGCACCGGATTCAGTACGGCTTACGTGGGTAGCTCCAATTTGAGCAGGCCCGCCCTCCTAGACGGGCTCGAATGGAACGTTCGTTTATCCTCCGTGACAACTCCGGCGTTGCTAAATAAATTTGAGGTCACGTTCGACAGTTATTGGGAACAGCGAGCCTTCGTGCCCTACGACCCGGATAAAGACGCCGAAAGGCTCGACGCTGCCCTGCTTCGAAACGGCGGCACCACGGCCATGCAGCCGATGGGTGCCACGGGGTTAGAGGTCCAGCCGCATTTGCACCAGGTCGAGATGTTAGAGGAGCTCGAAACATCCCGCGGGCTCCTCGGCCACCATCGAAACCTGGTTGTGGCCGCCACTGGTACCGGGAAGACTGTCGTGGCGGCATTGGACTACAAACGGCTCTGCGACGAGGCCGACCGCCCGCTAACACTGCTGTTTGTAGCGCACCGCAAGGAGATCCTGGAGCAGTCTCTGCGCACGTACCGCGCCGTCATGCAGAGCGGCTCGTTTGGCGAACTCTACGTGGGCGACCATAAGCCAACCCAATGGAAACATGTGTTCGCCAGCGTTCAGTCCCTCGCCGCCAAGGGGATGGATCAATTCGAAGTCGGCCATTTCGACGTCGTGGTCATCGACGAGTTCCACCACGCGGAAGCACCAACTTACCGGAGCATCATCGCCCACCTTCGCCCGCTGGAACTGCTTGGCCTAACTGCGACGCCGGAGCGAGGCGACGGTGTCAACGTGGCCGACGAGTTTTTCGACGGCCGGATCGCCAGCGAATTGCGGCTCTGGGACGCACTGGACGCGGACCTTCTCGTGCCGTTTCACTACTTTGGGCTGGCCGACGATGTCGACCTGAGCCAAGTGGAATGGAAGCGCGGCAACTACGACGCCGAGGCGTTGAGCGTCTTGTACACGGGCAACGACGCCCGTGCAGCCAAAGTGATCAAGGAACTGCGCGACAAGGTGCTCAGCACACGGGAAATGCGGGCCATCGGCTTCTGCGTTTCGGTTCAGCATGCGCACTACATGGCGAGGGTCTTCAACGAGGCAGGCATCACCTCCGTGGCCGTTTCAGGTGCCACTGACAGCGATGAGCGTGCTACCGCCCTGGCCAAACTTCGCAGCAAAGAAATCAACTGCATTTTTGCCGTAGACCTTTTCAACGAAGGCCTGGACGTTCCAGAAATCGACACAATCCTTCTGCTGCGCCCGACGCAGAGCTCCACCATCTTCCTCCAGCAGCTCGGCCGCGGCCTGCGGCGTGCGGAGGACAAAGCCGTGCTCTCGGTCCTCGACTTCATCGGCCAGCAGCGCCGCGAATTCCGTTTCGATCCCAAGTTCCGGGCACTCACGGGAACCAGCAGGGCCGGCCTGGTCAAACAGATTGAGGACGAGTTCCCTCTCCTGCCCTCCGGCTGTCAGATAATTCTGGACCGGGTGGCGCAGCAGACTGTGCTGGAGAACATCAAGTCTCAGCTGCGGTTCAACCGAAAGCAGCTCGTTTCCGATATACGCACACACGCCGAGGTTCTGCTCGAGGACTACCTGCGCGAGTCCGGCCGTGACCTTACTGACGTGTACCGGAAGACCGGAAACTCCTGGACATCGCTGATCCGCGAGGCCGGGCTGATCGACGGCGATACGCCGCCTGTCCTCCATCGCGAGGGCAGCTCCGTCTTCGAGGAGCAGTTGGTGCTGAAGAAGATGACCGCACTGCTCCACGTGGATGACCCGGAACGAGCCGAGGCCTACACATCGCTGGTGTCCTCGGAGGCCCTGGCCTATGAGGACCTGGGAGAACGGGAGAAAATCCTGGCTCGGATGCTGTTCTATACTCTTTGGCCCAATGGCGGAGGATTTGAAAAGTACGACGACGGCTTCGAGCAGTTGCGTTCTTATCCTTACGTCTGTTCCGAAATCATCCAGCTCATGAAGCGCGGTGTCCAGTCTGCCCGCCACATGCCAAAAGGGCTCGGAATGGGTCTGCAGCACATACCGATGTATTCACATGCCACCTACCGACGCGAGGAAGTGTTAGCGGCGCTTGGCATTGCCAAGCTCGGCGGCCGGAATGCGGAGCACCGCGAGGGCGTGGCGTGGAGCCCGGGTACCGCAACGGACGCCTTCTTCGTCACCCTGAACAAAGACGAAAGGAAGCACTCGGCCAGCACCATGTACAGGGACTACGCGTTGAGCGAGGACCTGTTCCATTGGGAATCCCAGAACAGCACATCCACCACCAGCCCTGTGGGCCGGCGGTATTTGAACCGCAAGGATCATGGTTCGCAAATCGTTCTGTTCACCCGGGAACACTCGAATGATGAATCGGGGAAGACCATGCCATACACATGTCTAGGCCAAGTCGACTACGTGCAGCACTCTGGGGAAAAGCCCATTGGAATTACGTGGAAGCTGCACCGACCTATGCCGGCAGATGTCTATGCGGTGGGAAGCGCGGTGGCACGATGAACGATGACGCGCTGCTACTTTGTCCACAATGCGGCAGAGGTCTGTCGCGATCAAACCCAGATGGAGCTATCGGAAAGCACGCAAACAGGGAAGGAAGGCTATGCTCCGGTTCTGGAACAATCCTGCATATTTCCGAGGCCCCGCTGAGCACACCTAGAAGTATTGAAGACCAGCTGCCACGCGAAGGACGATGCAGGCGCTGTAAGTGCACCTTTGTCCTAGGAGATGACGGCAGGACTCTGCCACCGCATTTACACGGCATATACGATTGCCCTGGATCTGATCGTGTCGCAACCGGAATACGCATTAGTGAGATCGCCCTTCAGCAGGCAATCGATAAGGGCTGGATCGATGTGGATCGTTATCCCTGGGCGGCCGGACCACGGCCATACGGGCATCCAGACTATTGATGATGTTGTAGGTGTAGTTGTTATCTCGTTGGTTCGGAGGTATTCAGTTATTCGTGATGACGATGGGCTGCGTAAGAGTTCTGGCCTCCGCGGCGGAGTCTTTCGTCCGGATCGACAAGTGATCCGCTACTCATTATGGACCATCGCTAGTCGAGTGGCGGCTCGTGCCAGCGCTGCTGGTAGTGGTTTGTCGTGGATAACGACCAGCTCGTGGTTTGCCCTGGTTAGCGAGGTGTACAGCCGGCCGTTAGTGCCAGTATTACCTCGGAAGACAGCTGGCTCAACGACGATCACTGCGTCGAATTCGAGGCCGCGAGCATCTTCAGGAGTCAGGAACTGATACTGCTTGCCTTGCGCGTCGATCTGAGTCCAGCGCCCGTCGCCCTGCCAGCCGGACTTCCTCGCTTCCTGAGCGACCTGCGCAATCAGTGGGGTGATAACAGCAATGCTGCCATCTGGATGCGCCGAGGCAAGGCGCTGGCACTCTTCGAGGGCGAGAGATTCCATGCTTCGCCGCCGAATTTGGACATTGATGACGCTGGGTGCCTTTCCCCGTCCGAGCGGCGATTGGCGTCGGTGTCTGGAGACGAGCGGAAGGAGTGACGCAGCAAATTCCGTGATGGCCTGCGTTGTCCGATATCCATCATTGATGGTTCGTTCGTCCCATGTGCTTCGCGGCAACCAGTTACTGATGTCTTTCCATCGCTTGAATGTCCGCTGAGAATGACGTTGCTGCATGTCACCAACCAGCGTCCAGGTGCCTGCGTTCAACGTTTCCAAGACTCGCCACTCGAACGACGTTAGGTCCTGCGCCTCGTCAACGATCACATGGTCGAACTTGTTCGTGTGTGTTAGGCGGACCTTCATGAAAGCCAGGAGCGGCCATAACCCGGGGTCAGCGATTGCCCCGGCTAGATCGGGTGGAAGCGCCTTGCGCCAAGCATCGATCGGCTTGCGAACTTTTGTGTTGAGGCTTGTATCGGGGTCGACGAAGGCTGCGTAGAACCGTTCTAGAGAATCGTCCTGGGCTCGCAGTTTCCAGTCAGCGGCATAGTCGGCTACCACGGCATCCGCTCCGGACGGAGGTGCCTTGGCTTCGGTAGCGCGCGCGCCTGCCCGTTCGACCTTAATATCCAAGAGGTCGAGTATGAGGCCCATCGCCGAACCCACCATGACGTGACGCGTCCGTCCGCAGAGTTCGGCCACTGCCGTGCTCACGTGTTCTTCCCACGCGGGCGTCGGCCCCAGGAGCAGAACGCGCTGGTGGGCGACGCCAGCGCGTTGTCGGTCGACGAGCCAGGCTGCTCTATGCGTGGCAATGATCGTCTTGCCGGTGCCCGCGTGGCCCTGAATGATGAGGGACTTATCAGGGGTGTAGGTCACCAAGGAGTACTGCTCCGGCTGGAGAGTCGACAGCACGGACTCGAGGCCCAGACTACGTGGTGCCGAGAGTGTCGCCCGCAAGAGATCGTCGACCGTTGACAGGTCTTCAGCCGGGACCGATGCTTCGGGCACCGAACTTGGGGGCATGGCCGGCGGTGTTTCGGGCTCAACGCTTTGTTTAGCCTTAGCCTTCGACAGCCAGGATTGTCCTGATGGGCCGGGCGGTCGAGTAGGGGGTGGGGGCGCCTGTGCAGGCTTCGGAGATGGGAAAGCCTCTTTTTCCTTAGGGACAACCCACTCGTCTGAGTAGTTCGTCAACCTCTCGATGCGCTTCACAAATTTTCGCCGCACGCGAATCTTCCGTGAATCCCATTCCTTCGAGTTTCCGAAAAATGTGGCAGCCGCCGGAGCAGCCCAGCTCACAACATACAGGCCCCCCAGGTTCACATGAGTAGGCCCAATGTAGTACTCCTCGAAAGTCCCAGGTTTTTCACCCTGAAGGGACACCCGTCCCGCTAACGGGCCAAATTTGTCCTGCCGCGGCCTCATACCTGCCACCTTGTGGACCTCTTTGGTCTCAAGAGCTTTCAGGTAGCGGCTATTCATGGAGTTCTCGAACGCGAGTGTCCGCTGCTTCTCATCCAACGGCTAGATCACCTCCAGCTGCGCAATGGCGAGCTCTTCGAGGGCCAGACTGGTTTGGTCGCTTGCGTTGATGCGGGCCATGGCATCGTTAAAGCGGTTCTCACTGCGACGCAGCTGTCCCTCGAAAGCATGCCGCATGGAGGGGACTTGCGACATGCGGTTCAGGATAGACCGCCGCTCGTTCTTGTGGACCTGTTCGGCGCGCATCTTACGCTCAAGGACTAGGGCATTGTTTTCCCGACGTCGTTCTTCCTCAAGCTCGTGCCGGCGCTGGCGGAGAGCGTCGAGAGCCACGCCTGCATGTGCTCCAGCATCAGGATGAAGGTCACTTTGTCCGTTGACGAGGGCTCCTGCTGCAAGCGCTGTGAAAAGCAGGCCGCCGACAGCTTCAGTGGCTCGATCACCTGTATTGAGATCGATGGCGTCAGTCCACAGTTCACTGGTGGGCCGAAGACCGCGCCACTCGGCAGCAGCCAAAGCGATCAGGTAATTGCCAGGCGGACATTCCTCGTTTCCCTCGGCACGAAGGATGGAGAACCGAGGGACATTGTGTTCTGCATAGTCATGCGCAGCGATCTGAACCAATGGATGATGACCGTTTAGGAGAGTTCCCCCATCGATACGAGCTGTCTCTGGATCCAGCCAGACATGGACTGCAGATTTCTGGCGTGCAAGATATTCCACGCGACTGATTTCCGACGATGTCTGGCCTTCCTCGCGGCGCCAGGCTACCAGGCGCTGCAGCATGTCACCACTGAGGGAAACCCGAAGTTCGTGTTTCGCTGCGTTGATTACCGCTTTCCCACCTCGAATATTCGTCCAGTCCGCAACCAGAGTCGCCAACTCGTGTTGGCCGAGATAGCGGCCACGAGCAACTCGCTTCTCCACTGCCTCTATGCCGAATTGGTCCTCGGCCTGGAGCTTAGAGGAGGCCGAGTCGAGTTGCTTTGAATCTGCCCGGTTCTGTTCTACAGCCGCTATCGCCTTATTGAGCTTGCGTTCCTGTTCTTCAGGCGTGAGCCTGAAATCGAGAACGACTTCTTGGAATTCGTCGAAGGTTTCGGCCAGAATCGGTTCGAGATCACCGATTGAATGCTCAAACACACCTACCCGGTCCAGCAGCCGTTCCATGATCCGTGTCTCGATTGTTCCAGGCGTCGAGAAATTGAGGATGAGGATCTTCTCCGAGGTCTGGCCAAGCCGATCGATACGACCGATCCGTTGTTCAACTTCCATCGGGTTCCAGGGCAAATCGTAATTGACCACAAGAGAACAAAACTCGAAGTCAAGGCCCTCACTTGCGACACGGGTAGCGAGTACCAAATCGTAGCGGCCTGACCGGAAGTCCCTCATGATCGCCTCGCGGTCTTCCACGCTAACTCCGCCATGGAGTGCGGCTATGCGCAATGAGCCGGAAAGCCGCTTGTAGAGGTAGTCGAGCGTCTTGCGGGAGAAAGTGAAGAGTAAGGCTTGGCGGCCGCGCATTTCATCCGAGGAAAGGGCCGAGACCAAGGCGTCGAATTTCGTATCGACTCCTGAAATTTCCCGTGCCAGTTTCGTGACGTTTGGAGGAGGAGCCTCCTGCTGCAGGAACGTTCGTGCGGTTCGTCTGGGGCCGTCGCCGTTCTCATCATCGAACTCGTCGTACAGGACACTGTGTGCCGTTGCCGGAAGGCAGCTGCCAGCCAATCTCAGTGGCATTTGGAGGGCGAATCCGGTCGGAAGCTGCCGTTCGATGGCGACATTTCGGATCCATGCATAGTAGGCGTCGTAGAAGTCCTGCTCGGCCGCCGTCCAGTGAACGGGTTTATTAATCGCCTGACGAACGGTTGTGGCTTCATTGACCTCGGACTTCTTCGTCCGGGTGATCGCTGCCGATAAGCCGTGCAGCTGGGAACATGCTTCGCGCAAAACCGGGGCCTGCTCCGGACTGAAGTCATCGCCTTCGAGCAATTCCTCGAGCCGAAGATATGCGGCCCTTTGCTTGAGGGCCGAACCCATGGCGGACGCACCGATGCCACGTAGCCAGCGGCGTCGTTGCTCGTTGGAAATCGTGGGATCCGTTGCACTTCGTCGAAGAGCCTGTAAGGGCTCGTGGTGGTCGAGACGGGCCTGCAGGTCCTGCTCAGTTTCAACTTCGCCTGGCATGAGAAGCTGCATCAGGGAAAGTAGATCCCGATTGCCAAGGTTCAATGGTGTAGCGCTCAGAAGAACCATGGCGTTGGACCAATCACGGAGGAGCAGGCCCAGTCGGTGACTCGCCGTTCCTGGGTTCCGCATCTGATGCGCTTCGTCGACGATGCAGAGATCCAGGCTGAAGTTCAGGCTTTCGAGTTCCCCGAGCTCTTTGAAGTTACGGAATGTCTGTAGGGAAACGACCGCAGCAAGTCGGTTGGGCTGTGATCCCTTTTCCAGTCGTTCCACCATCTTGGAAAGGTCCGCAGTTGTGTACCTCTCAAGCTCGAAACCGAATCGTGCCTGCATTTCGGAGCGCCACTTCTCCACGAGTGCAGAAGGGCAGACGACTATGACGCGATCCGCTTGTCCACGTGCCGCCATCTCGGTCCAGAGAAGTCCGGCTTCGATCGTCTTGCCCAGGCCTACTTCGTCGGCAATGAGCATGCGCTCCGTTGCAGAGTCCAGGTACTTGAGGACGGGTTTGAACTGATACGGGAGAATGCTCGTTTTTGAAACCCCGTAAGAGAATAGTGCATCAGTGACGCCGCGGTTCAGCTTAGCTCGTGTCAGCATAGCTGCAAACGCGGATGCATCAGCGGGGGACTCGTATACCCAGTCTTCTTCTCTGCTGGTTTCGGGGATCGGCTCCAGGTCGCCTTCGGAAACCAACTCCGGCCGACCATCAATGCGGATGCGATATGACCAAGAGGTACCTTGCAGGTGGCGGGACATAATCACTGCATCGCGGCCCGTGGAACGCGAAATCGCGGCCCCCTGAGCCGGGAAAGCGGGCGCCGGCACATTTTTTCCGTCCTGCCACCAGTGTTCCAACCACTCCAAGCCGGCCGGCCCCAGATCATTCTCTGTCGCCTGGGACAGAGGAACGTCCTCTGCCGGTCGCGGTGGCACCGTCGATACGGGGTCACCGTGGAAGACCAGCGCATCTGTGGTTCCGTCGATTGTGGCCCAGTAGATGCCGGGCGGAAGGTCTGGAATCGATTCCGGAGCCGCGAGAAAGCGAGTATCGGTCGCAATGTTCAGATCGATGGGGCGGCGGCCGACCTGTAGCACTCGGCCAAAATGCCCGTTGCCGAGCAATGGAAGATCGGAAGATTGCGGATGATACCCGCAGCGATCGTTACTGATGGTGGCCCCCCTGCACCCTACAACACCTATCCCTGAACGGGATCACTTGAGATGAATATATTCACATTATGATGAAGGACTCTGACAATTGCGTCTTTGTGTCGTGCAGCATAGCTCCGGAGGCGTGGCTGGAAGCGGCTCCGCCAAAGGAACCGCCGCTGAAAGGCGGCGCATTTGGGTCATATGCTAGGCGTGCAGAGCGTAGCTCTGGCCGCAACGGCAAGAGCAGCTCGCTGCAATGGGAACGCGTCGTCGCGGATCACCTTAAGCAGAAATGTCAGCCTAGCCTAATAGAAATCGACACAAACGGAAGTACTGTATTTGCCGTACTAATCTAAATTCCGGAGCGCTCACTGCAGGCAGCGCTGCGGCTGAGTTGGGGGAACTGCTGTGGGCTTGTCCAATCGGGAATTCATCGGACGCGCGCTGGACATCATGTCGCGCGGCCTCGAACCATTCATCCGAACCACCATGGCCGAGGCGGCGCCGGGCGTCGAGTGGACCAGGGTCCTGGAGCACAAGGATGATCTGGAGCGCCGCGAGTCCAAGCTCTACAAGCCCACCGACCCGCAGGTGCAGCTGCGGATGCTCACCGAGCGTCTGGGGAACCTCGGGTTCCCGTTTAATCTCTCGCCTGATGTTCGCGCATACGCCAGTGAGATGCGGCAGGTCCGCAATCTGTGGGCCCACAATGAACCATGCAGCGACGACGACGTGCTGCGTTACCTGGATACGACGGCGCGGCTGCTCGAAGCCATCGGCGCTGCGGAGCATGCAGAACAGGTCAGAGACCTGTTGCGTGAGGCGCGGGCCCGGGAGCTTGTGGGCAAGGAACAGGAACCACCTGCCACCGGCCCTCTAAATGCCACAGCAGAAGACATCATTCCCGGACCGGGGCTGACTCAGGAACCGGATGAAGAAGGACCGGCAGGGCGGGAGACTGCCTCCAATCCGCAGAACTCCAGCGTCAGCATGGCCATCGAGTCGGCCGCGGAGCTTAGCTACGTCATGGCGTACAACGGCCGGCGGATCGTGAGCCGGCTGACGATCAACAACCGTGGACCCGAGCTGCGCGGAGCGGTATTGAAGCTGACGGTCACCGGCGAGTCCGGCACGGTGTCAAAACCGTCAGAGCATTACCTGGATCTGCCGGCCAACAGGACGGTGACGATCCAGGATCCGGACCTTCAGTCCGATCCGGCGTCGATGCTGCAGCTGCAGGACAGGCAGCGGGGAACCGTGCAGGCCGTCCTCGAATCGGACGATGAGGCTGTCGCCGTCGCGGCTGAGGGCATTGACCTGTTAGCCGCGCACCATTGGGTTGGACGGCCGGGTCTGCTCTCGCTGGAATCACTGGCGGGTTTTGTCCAGCCGAACCATCCGAGCATTGCGAAGCTGTGCTCTGAGGCATCCGACCTGCTTAAGGCCAAGACCGGCAGCGGGTCGCTGCAGGGATACCAGGCCGGATCGGAGCGGGCGGACGACATTGTCGAAGCCATCTTCACGGCCATGAAGACGCGCGGCATCCGCTACAGCGAACCTCCGGCCTCGTGGGGGCAGCAGGCCCAGCGGGTGCGCACGGCTGAAGAAGTGCTGGAGGGCCGTTTCGGTACCTGCCTGGACACCACCGTAGTGCTGGCCGCCGCGTTGGAGTTCGCCGGTCTTCAAGCGAACCTTTGGCTCGTGGAGGGGCACATCTTCCTCGGCTACTGGCGGGATGAGGCGAATTTCCAGACCCCTGCGCTGGAGGAGCCGGATCTGCTGGTCAATGCCATCGATCTGGGCCGGATCCGCCTGATCGAAACAACCAAGGTCACCGATGCCGAGTACTCGAGCATGGACGAGCTGCACAACAAGCCCTACGTCCGCTACCTGACCGGCGATCTGGACGAGGTCCTTGGTGTCGTCGACGTGTTCGCGGCCCGCTACGCCGGGGTCCGGCCGATCCCGGCCAGGTTCACGGACGACGGCGGCCAGGTCGCCGTCGTCGAATACACCCCGCCCCGGCGCGAGGTGACGGGCGCAGCTCCGGCAACTGCGCCGTCGGCAGCCCCCGGCACCCGCCAGCGACCGGACATGCCGGCACGTGTCAGCCAGTGGAAGAACACGCTGCTGGATCTGAGCCTGCGCAACCGGCTGATCAACTTCACTAAGACCGCCAGATTCCCGCTTGCTGTTCCGGATGACAGGGTGGGCCAGTTCGAGGACATGATCAACGGCGGAACCTCGATCACCCTGATGCCCTCGGACGACGTCTCCGCCATGCAGTCCGAGCGCGGGATCCGGTTCGGGCGGGACCTGCCCCAGGACCAGCTGGCGGACATCCTGGTCAACCAAAAGGCCGTCTTCGCCGATGTCACCAGTGATGCCTACCAGACCCGCATGCGGAACCTGGCCTACAAGGCGAAGACACTGGTGGAGGAAACGGGTGCCAACAATCTGTATCTCGCCCTAGGCTCGCTGGTCTGGAGCGTCGACGGCAAGGATCTGCGTTCGCCGCTGGTCCTGGTGCCGGCGCGGCTGCGTCCGACCACGAAACAGGGCGCCTACCGCATCAGCCTGGATGATTCCGGCACGTCGACGCCGAACTACTGCCTGCTCGAGAAGCTGAGGCTGACCCATGGGCTGGAAATTCCCGGGCTGGCGGAGCCGCTGGAGGACGGCTCCGGAATCGACTTGCAGGCTGCCTTCGGCGCCGTCCGGAGCGCGGTGGCCGAAAAGGGCCTGCCGTTCCGCGTAGAGCCGACCGTGGACCTGTCCATCCTGCAGTTCGCGAAGTTCCGGCTCTGGAAAGACCTGGATGAGAACTGGGAAGAACTCTCCCACAACGCCCTGGTGAAACATCTGATCCACACCCCGACGGAGCACTTTACGGACCCGGTGGGCGGCGAGGCGGAGGCAGATTTGGACGAACTGGCCGCGAAAGTGCCGATCCCGGCGGATTCCTCGCAGCTGCGGGCGGTTGCCGAAGCAGTTGCCGGGAAGTCCTTCGTCCTTGAGGGCCCTCCGGGGACCGGCAAGTCCCAGACCATCACCAATCTGCTCACGCGCGCCATCGTTGAGGGCAAGCGGGTGCTCTTCGTCGCGGAAAAGCGGGCCGCGCTAGACGTGGTGCAGAAGCGCCTGGACGAAGTCGGGATGGGTGTCTTCTCTCTCGACCTGCACGACAAGGGGAGCAAGCCGGCTGCCGTACGCGAACAGATCAGGCTGGCCCTCGAGCACACCGCGGACCCGGACCGGCAGGGTCTGGACGCCGCCCTGGGGACACTGCACAACGCCCGCCGCGGGCTCGTCCGCTACGCCTCCCGTCTGCACGAGGAAAACGGGGCGGAGCTCTCCCTGTACAGTGCCCGCACGCAGGAACTGGCCGTGGGGGAGGAAGTTCAGGCGCTGCATGTGCCGGAGAATTTTGCCGGACGCGTGTCACTCGGCGCGCTGCAGCAGCTGCGCAGCCTGCTCGCCGAACTGCCGGACGTGGCGGAGCCTGCCGGGCCTGGCGAACGGCATCCATGGGGCTTTATCGATCAGCCTCTGTCGGCAGAAGGGGCACGAGCGGTGGCTGCCGCCGCGCGCAGCCTCCAGACGTCACTGGAACAGCTGCCGGCATCACCGGAGCTCCTCAAAGTCCTGCTCGCCGCCCGCACCCCCGCAGACCTGACCAAACTTGCCGCCCTGCTACGCAGCAGCAATCTAGACATGGATGTGCTCGACGAGGTCAACAGCGACCGCTGGAGCGATGCCGCCCGCATGCTTGGCACCCAGATGACCGCGTTCGTGGCGGCATCGCATCCGGGGCTGGACAAGGTGACACCCGAGGCGCTGGATTTGCCGGTCGCAGATCTTCACGCACAGGCCGTTGCGGCGGCGGAATCCGGCTTCTTCCGGCGGAAAAAGCGGCTGATCGCGGTCCGGGACCAGCTCGCCTCGGTGATCCGGCCCGGCGTCGAAATCAAACCGAAGGAACTACCCGGGCTGACAGGCGCCCTGATGAATGTCCAAGGTGCGGTCCGCGGATTTGCTGACTATGCCGGCTCCGTTCCCGGCGTAGCGCTGCCGGTCTCCTGGAACCCGCTGACCGAGCACGGTCAGGAGTACCTGCGCAACAATGTCCAGTGGCTGGAGTGGGCGGCCTCGCTCGTGAAAGTCGACGGCGCGCCGGACCCGGCGGAGTTCCTGCCGACACTGCGTGCCTTTCTCAGAGCCCGTATACCGGTGGACGCGGCGGCGGTGGAAATTGTCGCTGCGTTGGCGCGCGCCGCAACAGATTTGCAGGCGGCAGCCCGGCTGACTGATGAAGGGCTGCAGGCATGGCTGGGCGGCCAGCGCATGCTCGAACGTTGGGAACAGACGAGCCGGGGACGAGACCTGGACAAGTCCGCCGCGGCGTCCCTGGGTCGCTGGCTGGCGTTCATCGAACGGCTGGAACCGCTGCGCGCGGCCGGGCTTGTCCAGGCGCGGGAGCAGCTGATGCTGGGCCGGGTTGAATCCGCCGACGCCGGCCGGGCGTTTGAGCGCGGCCTTGCCTTGGCCTCGCAGCAGGAACGTGCGACCGCCACCGGGCTGGACCGGTTTGAGCCCCGGAGCCACGAAAAAATGATCGCAAGGTTCACCACAGGCTCGCGGCATATTCGCGAGTATCTGAAGGCAGCGCTGCCCGACGAGGTCCTGAAATCGAGGCGCTTCGATGCGGAGGCCAAAGCCGGACAGATGGGGAAACTTCAGCGCCAGCTGAACTACAAATCCGGGGGACTGCGGGTGCGGCCGCTGCTGGAAACGTACGGCGAACTCATCACCCAAATCATGCCCTGCGTTCTCGTCAGTCCGGACTCTGTGGCGCGGTTCTTCCCGGCGAAAGCGGATCTCTTTGACCTAGTGGTCTTCGACGAGGCATCCCAGATCCGGGTAGCCGACGCTGTCGGCGCCATGGGACGCGGCCGCGCCGTCGTCGTCGTCGGCGACAGCAAGCAGATGCCTCCCACCTCCTTCGCCGAGACGACCATGGAAAAGGACGAGGACACCGAGCTGGCCAGCGAAACAGTGGAGGACGAGGAGTCCATCCTGTCCGAGTGCGTGCTGGCGCGCGTCCCGCGGCAGTGGCTGTCCTGGCACTACCGCAGCCAGGATGAATCGCTGATCGCCTTCAGCAACCAGCAGTACTACGACAGCAAGCTTTCATCCTTTCCGGCACCGGTGCATGGCGCGGCTGATCCTGGGATCAACGGCTATGGCATCAACTTCGTTCGAGTGGACGGGCACTTCAACCGTTCCGGCGCCGGGAAGCTGCTGCGGACCAACCCGGTGGAGGCGGAGGCCGTGGTCGGCGAGATTCGACGGCGTTTCGAGGCCTCGCCGGAGGACTATCCGTCCATCGGCGTCGTGACTTTCAACCTCCAGCAGCGTGCGTACATCGAATCCCTGCTGCGGGATTCCGACGACCCGCGCATTGCCGAGGCACTTGACGCTTCCGACGGTCTGTTCGTAAAGAATCTTGAGAACGTCCAGGGCGACGAGCGCGACACCATCCTGTTTTCCACCGGCTTCAGCAAGAATGACCGAGGCTATTTGCCCTTGAACTTCGGACCGCTGAACCGCAGCGGCGGCGAACGGCGACTCAACGTCGCCGTCACCCGGGCTCGCCGTCAGGTCGTCGTGTTCTCCAGCTTCGATCCGTCCGAACTGCGGGCGGAGGAAACCTCCTCCGCGGGCATCAAGCATCTGCGCAGCTATCTTGAACTCGCAGCCCATGGCACCGGCTCGCTGCCCTTCGACGGCCGCAGGAAACCGGCGGTTGACCGGCACCGCGAGCAGATCGCCCTTGCCCTGCGCGACTGTGGACTCGTGGTCACTACGGACGTCGGACTCTCGGACTTCAAGGTGGATCTGAGCGTGGCGCTGCCCGAGAATCCGGACCGGCCGGTGATGGCTGTGCTGCTGGATTCACCGGCCTGGGCTTCGCGGGGAACCGTGGGGGACAGGGACGGGCTGCCGTCCGACGTGCTCTCACGGATGCTACGCTGGCCGGCCGTCGAGCGTGTGTGGCTGCCCGAGTGGCTTTCCGATTCGGCCGCTGTGGTTGAGCGGCTCGAGAAATCGGCACGGCGGGAAGACGGTGCCTTTGCCGATGACGTGTCGGTGCCTGACGGCGAAGCCGACAGGCCGACTCCGGAATGGCACGTTGACGCTGACGTCCTTAGCGGTGCCGTTCCTCAGAACGCCAAACTAGGTTCTGAGGCGCCCGTTGCTGTTGTCGTGGAAGAAATAGAAGGCCCGACGTCGCCAGGGGAAAAGACGTACGAGCCGGTCCGAGGCGCATCGGAAGCGGTTGTTCTCGATGCCAGGGTGAAGCAGTATTCGCCCTGGACTTTCCGAGGAGTTGGCGGGATTGACGTCCTGGACTCGCTGACGTATTCATCGAAATCCCGGGCGCTGGTGGCGGCCGTCATTGCGCAGGTGGTCGAGGTGGAGGGGCCGATCCACACCGATCGGCTGGCCAAACTTGTCTGCGCTGAGTTTGACCTCAACAAGGTGAACAGTCAACGGGCGAAGTCCGTGCTGCGTCAGCTCGAAACCAAGCGCTTTCATGTAGACAAGGACTCCTTCGTCTGGCCGGCAGGTATGGATGGCACGAATTGGACGGGTTATCGCGAAAATGATGCGGATGTTGAGCGGAAGATCGAGCACGTGAGCAAGATCGAGATCGCTAACGCGATGGTGGACGTGTGCCACGCTGCCGCGGGGATCCATCTTGAGGAACTCAAACGCCAAACCGTTCGCGTGTTCGGCGGCAAACGCGTCACAGTCGGTATCGGTGCGAGGTTGGAGGAGGCTCTCAATGATGCTGTGCAGTCGGGCAAGCTGCGGAAGGATCCCTCAGGGCTGTTGAGAGCGGCGTAGCCATCACGCTACGCTCTTTTCTGCCACCACGGACAGGCTTCCGACGCTCCGCATCGGACTACGGATTGTCGCCGTCCGTTCGGTCGATCACGCGGCCGGTGCCGGCGATTTCCCGGGCGAGCTCGATGCCGTCCTTGGCCTCCTGGAGGGACGGATACGTCACCGATTCGGCCATGAGGTTTCCCTTGCCGTCCAGCATCCTGACCCGGTAGCCGCCGTCGGGCGCCTTGATCACTTCGAAATGCCCAGCCATGTCATGCGTTCCTGTCCACGATGTTTCCACGGCGCTGTGGAGTCCAAACAGTATGCCATCCGGCCTTTGCTGCCGTCTTGAGCCCTTGCCACACGTGCCCGCCGCGAGGAAAGTGGAAGTACGCTGACACGCTAGCGAAGGGAAAAACCCATGCAGATCGACAAGCAGCAGATCATCGATTTCCTCAAGCAGCAGGGCAAGGAGGACCAGGCAGTTGCGGCAGATGCAGAACTGCCGGAGAAGGTGGACACCGAGCGCGACTCCGGGCTGTTGTCCAGGCTGGGCATCGACGTCGACGCGCTCCTCGGCAAGCTCCCCGGAGGATTGGGCGAGAAGCTGGGCGGCATGAAGGACAAGCTCGGCGGGTTCGGATAACGAGCACTCCCGCCTAAGCGGCCCCGCCGCGCAGCGCCCGGAGATAGCCTAACGGTTGTCTCCGGGCGTTGCCGTGCCCGCCACCATGGGATTTATGGGCAGCCACGCCGGCCCGACGGCGAACTCGTCCTGCACTGAGACATCGAAGCCGGCGGCGGCTATCGCCGCCGCGGTGTTCCGGTTGGGCTCGCAGCCCTGTGCCGCGAACGACCACACCGGCCGCAGCAGGTCCTGCACCTTGCCGTGCGCGCCCGGGCCGCGGACATGTTCCAGGAAGAGGAGCTTGCCGTCGGGCTTGAGCACGCGCCTGGTCTCGGCCAGCGCGGCCGCCTGGTCGGGGACGCTGCACAGCACCAGGGTGAACACCACGGCGTCCACGCTGGCGTCCTCGGCCGGCAGGTCCTCGGCCAACGCATCCACGACGCGCACCGTTGCGGAGTGGGACCCCAGCCTGGACTCCAGCCGCTTGCGCATGTTCGGGTCCGGCTCCACCGCCGTCACGGAGCACCCCGGCGGGAAGTAGGGCAGGTTCGCGCCGGTGCCCGCACCGACGTCGTACACAATCCCGCTCAACCCGGACAGCAAGGCGGTGCGGTGTGACGCGAGCTCGGCCGGTTCGCGGCGAATGGCGGCATCATATTGCGCGGCGAACAGCGCGCTTCGCAGTCCCATGAGCGTGGTCCTCTGTTTAGCTCGGATGTGGGCCCCGGTGTCGACCATACTCCGCGTGCCGGGCGGAAGGGAGGCGTTCAGGCCGGCCGCGTGGTTTCCTCCGGTTCTTCGCGCTGCTCCCGTCCGGCCGCGCGTTCCTTGGCCGCTTTAAGCTGCCGGTGCAGCGAAGCGTTGTCCTCTTCCAGCTCCAGGACCTTGCCGACGCCGGCCAGGTTCACGCCGTCGTCCACGAGCTCGCCGATCCGGCGGAGGCGGTCGACGTCGTCCTGGCTGTACCGCCGGGTGCCGCCGGCCGTGCGCTCCGGTTCCAGCAGGCCGCGCCGTTCGTACAGGCGCAGGGTCTGCTCGCCCACGCCCACGATGTCGGAGACCACGGAGATGCCGTAGACGCCCTTGTCCGTGCGCGGCTGCTTTTTCTCGCTTGCCAAAATTCCTCCCAAAACCGACTTGCAAACATAGTAGCGCAGAGTCATAATATCTATGCGCTCAAACATAGATTTAGTGAGCGCCAACGAGAAGAACTGAAGGAGGCTGCCATGTTGATGAGAACTGATCCCTTCCGTGAGCTGGACCGCCTGACCCAGCAGGTCTTCGGAAACCAGGCACGCCCGGTGGCGATGCCGATGGATGCGTGGCGCGAGGGCGAGGAGTTCGTCGTCGAACTCGACCTGCCCGGCGTCGATCCGTCCACCATCGACCTGGACGTGGAACGCAATGTCCTCACGGTTGCTGCGGAGCGCAAGTCCAAGATCGAGGACGGCAAGGAAGTCGTTGCCGCCGAACGGCCCAGCGGTACCTTTAGCCGCCAGCTGATTTTGGGCGACACGCTGGATACGGACAAGGTCACGGCGAACTACGAGGCCGGCGTGCTGGCCCTGCGGATCCCCATCCGCGAGCAGGCCAAGCCGCGCAAGATCGAGATCAACAGCGGAGACACCAAGCAGATGATCGACGCCTGACCTGTGGGATCGCAGCCGGTGGTTACGCCCGGGGACGGGCGGAACCACCGGCTGGCCATGAGCGGCGCACGCTTTCGGCAGCAGCAGGGAGGAGGCCAGCATGGGTGACGCCGACTTCTACGCCATCCTGGGCGTGTCGCCCGATGCCAGCGATGCTGACATCAGGCGCGCGTATCGGTCCTTGCTGCGCGTGCATCACCCGGATCTGAACCACGACGGCGATGCGCCGCGGTCGCGCGCCGACGGCTTGGCGATGGGTGCCATCCTGCAGGCTTACTCGGTGCTGGGTGACGTGGGCCGCCGCGCAGATTACGACCGCGGGCGCCGGGTGGGCAGCGGACGCGGGCAAACGGGGGCGTCTTCGTCCGGCGGCCGCCGCGGCGGCCAAACGGCGGCTTCGACCGGCGGCGGGCAGGCGGCTTCGCGGGGACGGCCCGCGACGCCCAGGACTCGTCCGCGTCCCGCGCCCGGAGTACGCCCGCCCATGCAGGTGGCGGATCCGGTCTACCTCGGCTTCCCACGACCGGAGCCCGAGGATACCGTGTGGCCTGAGTGGCTGCTATTCCCCTTTCGATGAAGCGAGGATCAATGCCTGTTTCCAGTTGGCGTCGGTACGACCATCACCTGTTTCCCGTTTTCCATGAACGGTTCGAGGAGCGCTGGGGGCCGGGGACCGCGCCGTTTTTGGACCCGAGCGTCTTCGAGGAAGGCCAGCCGCGCCCGCGCGCGCAGTGGATCAACGTGGACACCGGCGCCGCGGTCGCCGTGGTGCCGGTGTGGGAGGACGACGACGGCGAACACCGCTCCTTCGCCGTGTTCTACCTGCCGCCGGCGGGCGGCATCTGGGCGCTGCGTCCCGGCTATACGAACTACACGGAAAGCACCAACGGCGGCCCAGAGCAGGCGGCTCTGCGCAACGACTCGTTCAAGAAGGCCGTGGCCCACGCCGAGGAGTTCATCTACGGAACAGGCGGGAACGGGCCCTAACCGCTGGGCCACCGGGGTGAACACCAGTGCCCCGGGTTCAACCGGGGCACTGGAGGTGACGACGGCGGGTGGCGGGGAGGCAGCGCTCCCGGCCCACCCGCCGTCGTCCGTGGTTCTTGGCGGGTCTTACCTGCCGGCGGCTTGCCTGGTGTCCCCGGTCAGGGCTGCCAGCGCTCCGGTGTCCATGTCCTCGGAGGGGCCGCCGAGGTAGCGCGCCATGCTGTCGTCCATGGCGTTGATCCAGCGGGTGTGGTGCCGGGCGGCCATGGTGCCGGTCATGACGGAACGGTGGATCATGTCCCGGTACCCGAGGATGTTCTCTTCTTTGTCCTTCATCCACTGCTTGAGCAGCACCGCGACGGCGCCCAGGTCGAACTCCGGGTAGTCCGTCAGGGCGATCAGGTCACGCAGGTAGTCGGTCTGGAAATCGGCCTCGGCGTCGTGGTCGGGGAGTGCGTCCTGGCGGTCCAGCCAGGCCTGGATGTCCGCTTGGCGTTCCTGCTGCGACGGCAGCTCGATCCGGCCCAGCATCACGTCGCGGGCGAACCATGCCTGCGCATCGAACATGTTGAAGGTGTAGTACTGGTCCTGCGCGCCCAGATAGAACATGTTCGTGTTCTGCTGCCAGACCACGCCCTTGTAGAGGTTGCCGGGGTAGAGCAGGTTCGGCGACTGCAGCGACAGTTCGGTGGGCAGGAAAGGGTACTTGTGCAGGTAGCCGGTGCACAGGATCACGGCGTCGAACTCGCCGGTGGTGCCGTCGCTGAAGTGCGCGGTGCTGCCCTCAAAGCGTTCCACGAGCGGGCGTTCAACGGCCGACTCCGGCCAGTCGAAGCCCATCGGGCCGCTGCGGTAGCTGAAGGTGACGGACTTGGCGCCCATCTTGTGGGCCTGCATGCCGATGTCCTCGGCGGAGTAGCTGCTGCCGATCATGAGCAGGTTCTTGCCGGCGAACCGTTCGGCGCCGCGGAAATCGTGGGCGTGGAGCACTTCGCCCGGGAAGCTGTTGATGCCCTCGAACGCCGGCACATTCGGGTAGGAGAAGTGGCCGGTGGAGACTACGAGCTTGTCGAAAACGTGCGTTTCGGTGCGGTGCGCGGCGAGGTCCTCGACCGTGACGGTGAATTCCTGGGACTTTTCGTCGTAGGAGACCCAGCGGGCCACGGTGTTGAACCGGACGTACTTGCGGACGTCGGATTTCTCCACGCGTCCGGCGATGTAGTCGAACAAGACTTCCCGCGGCGGGAAAGAGGAAATGGGTCGGCCGAAGTGCTCATCAAAGGTGTAGTCGGAAAACTCGAGGACTTCCTTGGGCCCGTTCGACCACAGGTGCCGGTACATGCTGCTGTGCACGGGCTCGCCGGCGGCATCCAGGCCGGTGCGCCAACTGCTGTTCCACTGTCCGCCCCAATCGGACTGCTTTTCGAAGCACACGATGTCCGGGATTTCGGCTCCGAGTTTACGGGCTGATTCAAACGCGCGCAGTTGGGCCATGCCGCTGGGTCCTGCACCAATGATTCCGACTCGCATATTAAATGCATCTCCTCATTCAATGGATCTCTCCGTCAGGCTCGACACTCCAAATCCACGGAACGGCCGTATCGGCGCACCGGTGGCGGTGAACAAAGGCGCTAGGTGCGCAGCGGTATGACACTGGCGGCGCAGGAAGGCGCCGGGCCCTGAATAATCAATCCCGAGGGGGAGACGGGCACCGTGTCCGCGGGCAGGCGAGGATGCCTGCGCGAGCGATTCGGAGCGGCCAACCGAAGATCCAAAAACACCGGTTGGCCTTCCTCAATAGCATCAGGTCGGGTGTGGCAAGTCAAAAGAGGAGAGATCCGTCACGTTTCCCGGGACGTCCGGTGCTGCGTCGCTCGGTCAGGACCAAGCGACGACGAGGCGGGCGGCTTGTTGGGGGATGGTCACGTCGACACCGACTAATTCCGTGAAGCGACGCAGTCGGTTCATCAGGGTGTTCCGGTGGCAGAAGAGTTGGTCTGCGGACTGGGCGATGCTGCCCGTGGAAAGGTAGGACCGTACCGCTTCCACCAGCCGGGCCCGTTCCACCGTTCCGCATCGGGCCAGCGCGGCGTCCACGTCGGGGACAATGGGAACCCCGGTTTCCGAGAGGCGGTGCCGAGCCAGCCGGGCCCAGGCGTTTTGCATCGTGAGGGCCTGCCGATCACTGACTTCGGCCAAGGACGCCAGGGCGCGGGCGGTTTGGGCGGCGACGCGCAGGTCGGTGAGGCCCTCAACCTGGGTAACCAAGCCGCAGCGGATGTTCCTGATGTGCTCGGTGGCTTCGCGGGCGGCGCTGCCCGGGCGGTCATCGGCTGCCCAGAAGGCGACGAGTCCGTCGGGCAGGGGGTGGGTGAATATTTCGGTGCCACGGCGGGAAGCCGAGGCAACCTCCACACGAAGCGCGGCGGCGTCGTCGGTTGTGGCTGCCGCGACCACGAGGGGAGCAGTTTCATCGATGCCGAGCTCGTCGGCGATGCGGGTGAGCGTTTCCGACGGAGGGTCGACCTGCCCGAATATTGTGGCGACATGTCCTTGCCGCACCGAGGATTCTTCCTGAGCCATGCGCTGGCGCTCGGCCATATAAATGGCTTGGGTTTCCGCCGCGTAGGAGTCCACCACCTGCCACACCGTTTCGGCCCGGCGCACCAGTAGCTCGGCGTCGTCCGGGCCCGCCAGTGCCATGAGTTCGCCCCAGATCACTGTGAAGTCGATGCGGATCGCGGTCATCAGGGACTCCACGGGGATGCCGGTCCTCGCCCGGGAGACACCGACGTCCAATGAAATGCCTTGCCGCTCGGCGATGAGACGTTCGCTGTCGTCGCCGGGGCGCAGGCTCTCAATCAGCGCCCGGAACGAGGCCGCCCCTGTGCGGCGGATTTCGCTGGCCGGCAGCACCCCGTCCCGGTAGTCGTCGAGTTGCAGGATGCGTTCGATGAAAAGGTCCGTCAGCTTGTCCACGGACAGCTGGTCCAGCAGCAGGTTCCAACGGGCTGCGGAGGCATCGTCGTGGTTTTCCATGAGCGGTGCTTCCATGGCGTTTTTTACCCCTATCGTGTGCTTTTGCACATCTTAGCCGCGAAAAGCCGCAACGTTTCGTGCGGGTGTGACGCGGCACACTCTGGGAGGCTGGTGTGCATCGTCAGCGCGTTGTGGCGTCCGGCACAACGGAACACCTGAACACCCAACACGGAGGAACCATGTCAGAAACCTTGAACCTAGAGGCCGGGGCCACCCGGCAGATCACGGACAAGGAGGCGATGAAGGTTTCCATCGGTGCCCTCATCGGCACTGCCATGGAGTGGTACGACTTCTTCCTGTTCAGCGCGGCGGCGGCGCTGGTGTTCAATGTCCAGTACTTCGCCAATGAGAACGCAACGGCGGCGGCGCTGGCGTCCTTCGCCACGTTCGGCGTCGGCCTAGTGGCACGACCGCTGGGTGGCATGTTCTTCGGGGCCATGGGCGACAAGATCGGTCGCCGCAAGACCTTGATGGTCACCATTGTGGGCATCGGCGTGGTGACCGGCCTGATCGGCCTGCTGCCGACGTACGCCGCCATTGGTGTGGCCGCTCCTGTGCTGCTGGTGCTGCTGCGCGTGGCCCAGGGACTGTTTGTGGGCGGCGAGTGGTCCGGCGCCATGACGATTGTGGTGGAGAACGCCCCGCTGGAACGCCGTGCCCGCTACGCGGCGCTGCCGCAGATCGGTTCACCGATCGGCACCATCCTTTCGTCCGGCGGCTTCTTCCTGATGACCTTGTTCTTCTCGCAGGAAACCTTCAACTCCTTCGGTTGGCGCATCCCCTTCCTGGCCGCCATCCCGATGCTGCTGATCGCGCTCTACATTCGCAGCAGGTTGGAAGAATCCCCGGTCTTCGCCGAGTTGCTGGAGCACGACCAGGTGGAGAAGGCCCCGATCCGCACCACCCTGAGGGAGTCCTGGAAGCACATCATCATCGGCATGGCCGCGGCCCTGCTCGGCGTCGGCGGCTTCTACCTGGTCACCGCGTTTGTGGTCTACTACGGCGTGAACATCCTGGGCTACTCCGCCCGGCTGATGCTGCTGGGCGGCATGATTGCGGCCATCGTCGAAATCCCCGTCCTCATTCTGGGCGGCCGCCTGGGCGAGCGGTTCGGCGCCAGCCGCGTCATCTTGTGGGGCGGCATCGCCTCCGCCCTGGCCGCCGTGCCGGCCTTCCTGCTGGTGGCCAGCGGCAACTCTGTGTTGGTGGTTATCGGTATGGTCCTCGCCGTGGCGACGCTCTCGTTCCCGTACGCGGCTTCCGGCACGGTGCTGACCGGCCTGTTCCCGGCCCGCACCCGTTACACCGGGGTGGGCTTCGCCTCCAACACCGCCGGCATGCTCTCCGGCTTCGTTCCGCTGCTGGCCACCGGCACCGTGGCCGCCGCCGGAAACCACTGGTGGCCGGCCGCCGCCTTGCTGGTGTTCCTCAGCCTGTTCACCGCCGTGGCCGGTGTCGTGGCTCCGCGCATGAGCGTGAACCTGCCCGGCTTCAAGCACTGATTCCAACTTCCGACGACGAATTTCCTGACGAAGGAGCACCACACCATGGCCCAGTCCGCAGGCCACCTGATTGTCCGCCAGTTGGAGGCGCACGGCGTCCGGCGCGTGTACTCGGTACCGGGCGAAAGCTTCCTCGATGTCCTGGACGGGCTGCACGACTCGCCGGTGGCAACGGTGGTGTGCCGCCAGGAGGGCGGCGCCGGGTTCATGGCGCTGGCGGAGGGGCGCAAGACCGGCATCCCGGGCATCGCCATGGTGACCCGCGGGCCGGGCGCGGCGAACGCGATGATTGCCGTGCATACCGCGTGGCAGGACGCGACGCCGCTGGTGCTCTTTGTCGGCCTGATCCCGGTGGTGGACCGGGGCCGGGACTCGTTCCAGGAGTTCAGCCTTGAGGGCTGGTTCTCGACGACCGCCAAACGCGTGGTGGTGCTCGACGACGAGCACCGCGCCGCGGAAACGGTTGCCGAGGCGATGCACTTGGCTGTGTCCGGCCGGCCCGGCCCGGTGGTGATCGGCCTGCCTGAGGACGTGCTGGTCCGGCAGACCAACACGCGGGTAGTTCAACCGCGTGCGCTGCCAGCAGCCGTCCCGCCTCCGGCCGCGATGGAGGAACTGGCGGGCCGGCTGGCCGCTGCCGCCCGTCCGCTGATCATTGCCGGCGGCGAGGGCTGGCACGACGACGGCGTGAAACTCGCTGCCTGGGCAGCCGAGGCGCAGGTGCCGGTGGCGGCCGATTGGCGTGCCTACGACGTGGTTCCGCACCGTTCGCCGGCTTGGTCCGGCTGGCTCGGCTACGGCCGGGCTGACACCCTGGCCGCCAGGCTGGACGAGGCCGACCTGCTGGTCTTCATCGGCTGCGGCCGGAGCGATGTGCTCAGCGACGGCTACACCAAGGGCTTCGAGGCCACGACGGTGCTGGTGCTGCCGGATCCCGATGCAGCCATGCACTCCGGCCGGATTGACCAGCATCTGGCGGTTTCGCCGTCGGCCTTCGTTGACGCACTTCCTCCTGCCGCAGAGGCCCGCGGCACGCGGGGCAGCGGCTGGATGGACGCGCTCGCCGCAGACCAGCGCCGCTACGCCACGCCTCGTCCGGACCACAGCCCCGGGGTTGACCTGGGGGTGGCCTTCGGCGTGCTGGAAGAGCGGCTGCCTGCGGACAAGGTGGTGACGTACGGCGCCGGCAACGCGACGCTCTGGGGCCACCGCTACCTGACCCACCACGGCGCCGGTTCGCTGATCGGGCCGCGCAACGGCGCCATGGGACTGGCCGTCCCGGCGGCCGTCGCCGCGTCGCTGATCGAACCGAACCGGCAGGTGGTGGCCGTCTGCGGCGACGGCGACTTCATGATGAACGCGCAGGAACTGGCCGTGGCGGCGGCGCACGGAGCTGCTCCGCTGGTGATCGTGGTGGACAACGGCATCTACGGCACCATCGTCCAACACCAGCGCAAGCATTACCCGGACCGGCCGTCCGGCACCTCCATGGTCAACCCCGACTTCTCCGACTGGATCCGCAGCTTCGGCGGGCACGGGGAACGCGTCGAAGCGACCTCCGAGTTTGGGCCGGCGCTGGAGCGTGCGCTGACCAGCGGCCGGCTGGCGCTGCTGCACCTGGTCACGGATCCGCAGACGATGCCGCCGGGCACGGCCAATGCGCCGGAGGAGATCGCAGGCCTGGCTTCACCCGGGCCGGCGGCGCATGATGCCGGCAATCCTGTAGCGGCGGCGGTGGAGGGGACACGATGAAACTGGACCTTATCCTGCGCGACGCCGAAATCCTCACCCTGGAATCAGAGCGTCCCCGGGCCCACGCCGTCGGCGTCTTAAATGAGCGGATTGTCGGCTTCGACGAGGAGCTTGACGGCTGCACCGCTGCCCGCGAAGTATCGCTGGACGGTGCCGCAGTGGTGCCCGGCTTCATTGACGCGCACTGCCACACCACCTGGTGGGGACTGGGCTTGGGCGCCGTGGAGCTGGATCAGGCCCGCGGCTTGGAGGAACTGTACGCGCTGCTGGACGCTGAGGTTCGGCGGCTCGAGGACCGGCCGGGCGCCTGGGTCAACGGCACCGGCTTCAACCACAAGCACCACGGCGGGGCCTTTCCGGACATCCGCCGACTGGACGAGATTACGGGCGACCGGCCGCTGTACCTGAGGCATGTCTCCGGGCACCTGTCCATCACCAACTCCGCGACTTTGCGCCTGGCCGGCGTGTTCGATCCCGGCTTCAGCGACCCCACCGGCGGCGCCGTGCTCCGCGGCCCGGACGGATACCCGACCGGCGTTGTCGAAGAATCCGCGCAGCAGCTGATCCAGGACCTGCTGCTGCCGTATCCGGTGGAGCGCATCGTCGAGGCACTGGACGCGGCGACCACGCGTTACGCGGCCGAAGGGATCACCAGTTTCACCGAGGCAGGCATCGGGGGCGGCTGGATAGGGCACAGCCCGGTGGAAGTGCAGGCGTACCTGAAGGCCAAGCAGGCCGGCAGGCTCCATGCCCGCGCCCAGCTGATGCCCGCGCTCGACTCGCTGCGGCCGCTTGAGGCCAACGCCTCCGACATGCATGGCACCGGCAACGGACGGGGCCTGGACCTCGGGGCGGTTGCGGGCTTCGGCGACGATTGGGTGTCCCTGGGGCCGGTAAAGGTCTTTATGGACGGCTCATTGCTGGGCGTCACGGCGGCCGTGACCGAGGACTACTGCGGCCACCAGCACACCAAGGGCTACCTGCTGGATTCACCCGAGGCCTACCGTGAACGCGTGGACGCGGCCTACCGGGCCGGCTGGCCGGTTGCGCTTCATGCCATCGGCGACGCGGCGATTGATCTGGCGATCGACATCATTATCGGCTGCCAGGAGCGCTACGGCCGGAACCATCTGCCCAACCGGATTGAGCACTTCGGCATTTCGCGGCCGGACCAGCTGGCGCCCGTCGCCGCGGCCGGGATCGCGGTCACCCCCCAGGCCGCGTTCATCGGCCCGCTGGGCGATCAGTTTGCCGCCTTGGTGGGTGCGGAGCGCGAGGGCTGGCTCTACCGGGGGCGCTCGCTGGTGGACGCGGGCATCCTGGTGGCGGGCAGCTCCGACCTGCCGGTGGCCGATAACAACGTGCTCCGCGCGATGCAGTCCTGGGTGGACCGCCGCACCGAACAAGGACGGATCCTCGGCGGGGCGTCCGAGGGCCTCACCGCCGAAGAAGCGCTGCGGACTTACACCGACTGGGCCGCCCGGGCCACGGGCGCGGCCAGCGAGAAGGGCACGTTGCGCAGGGGGAAGTTGGCGGACTTCGCGGTGCTGTCCGGCTCACCGCTGGACGCTGCCGACATCTCCGCGCTCGAGGTCCTTGCCACGATCGTCGGCGGCGAATTTACCTACAACACCCTGGACGCGGACAGGGCTCCCAGCGCGGGCAACGCCTCGCTGCCGGCCGCGAACCGCGGCAACGCCTCGCTTCCGGCCCCGAACCG
>NZ_JBNHGL010000009.1:0-39855 GCF_059091245.1 Arthrobacter sp. Y3225116 | reverse complement strand
GCTGGCAGCGGTGTCGGCGGCCGGGCTGCTGCCCGTGCTGCCACCGGGTCCGTCTTCTGGCGCTGCCGGCTGGTTCCGGGCTGCGCTCCGGCAGGGGAGTAGGCCAAAAAAGTGGGACCCCGGCCTGAAACAGGCAAGGGTCCCACTAGTAGTTGCGGGGGTAGGATTTGAACCTACGACCTCCGGGTTGTGAACCCGGCGAGCTGCCGAACTGCTCCACCCTGCGGCGCCTCTGACTGTAGACCCCCCAGTTTCCAAACGACAAATTTGGTGAGGGGCGTCACGACATGCTCCAGGAAAACCTGTGATTCAAGCACGACGGCGTGCGGGCGCCTTTCCGGCAGTAAAGGGCCGCCGTGCAGCGTGCCCTCGACCGCTGTTTCGTCGGTCGAGGGCACCAGCGAATGCTCAGGCGTTATCTGCCGATCGGGCTGCTTCGCGTCCCGCCAAGTAGCCGAACACCAGTCCGAGCGAGATCGTCCCGCCGGCGCCTCCGTAGAACCCCTTCGTGGGGGCTCCGCCCGCGTTGCCGGCGGCGTACAGTCCCTTGATGACCTTGCCCTCGGTGTTCAGGGCACGCCCGAGTGCATCGGTCTTCGGGCCGCCGACGGTGCCGAGTGCGCTGGCCTCGACCTTGAGCGCGTAGAAGGGGGCTGTGTCGACGGGCCCCAGTACGCTCGACTTCGGGCTCTTCAGCACCGGCCGGATGATCTTCGCCAGGGGCTTGACCACCACGGAACGGAGGCGTTCGGGGTCGTTCCGCTTTGCCACCAGGCCGGCGAGCTTGCTCGCAATCGGCCCGACGGCCTTGGCGATGAGGACCCTGGCCTTCGCGGTGGCGGCGGGGAAGCGCGCGTCCGGCGAGTTCTTGCCCAGCCGCGGATAGTAGGCACCGAAGTAGCGGTCGAACATCGTGTCACCGCGGTTGAACTGCGGATCGCGGCCCCGCGCGGCCTCGGGGTTGAAGCGGTCGACGGTGCGGAGCAGTCCCACCTCGTCGACGCCGATCTTGGCCGCCAGTTCCGAGAGGGTATTGGCGCTCTGGAGGTACTCGGGCACTTCTCCGCCCGGGGTGACGCCGAAGATCCCGAACTTCTCCCAGTAGTTCTGGTCGAAGATCAGCCACGCGGTGGCGTTGGGCATGGTGCCCGTCTCCGGGTCGACCTCGCGCATGATCTGTCCGAACTGGTCGTAGGCCAGCGCCTCGTTCGCGAAACGCTCGCCCTTGCTGTTGACCATGATGCTGTGCGGCAGCGCGCGCTCTCCCAGGAAAACCCGGCTGAGCGGCTGGCCTTCCAACTCCTCGCCGGGCAACTGCACCCCCGGCATCCACCAGGCGTCCTCCATCCCGGTCAGGTCAGCGCCTATGTCCCTGGCCAACTGGACTGCGATGCCGTCATGGCCCTTGGGCGAGACCTGCACGCCGAAGGGCGCGTCGAGGTACTGCGTGGTGACCTCGTCCGAGCTCTCGAATCCGCCGCTGGCCAGCAGGACCCCCTTGGTGGCGCGCACCGTGTGCTCTTGACCATCGGCTCGTACGACGATCCCCCGCACGCCCGACTCGTCCGTCACGAGCCGGACCGCGGGCGCCTCCACGCGTACGTCGACGCCGTTGCGCAGGCTGCCCTCGAGCAGGGCGCCGACCAGTGCCGGTCCCGCTAGCCAGACGTCGTCGATGCCGATGCCGCCCAGCAGCCAGAATGGGAGCGGGTTCTTGGCCATGCCCGTGGTGAGGGCCGGCCGCACGTACTGTGCGGCCTCTCCCAGTCCCTCGGGGGAGTAGGGGCCGGGGAAGAGCGCCCGGCCGACGGACGCGCCGTCGATGTCCGAGCGGTAGTCCGGCCAGATGGTCGGGATCCACCCGAAGGAGGTGTGTTCTTCGATGAAGCGCGCGACGCGGGGTCCGGCTTCCAGGAAGCTCTCCACCAGGTCGTGGTCGAGAACCTTGTCTCGACCTTGGCCGTAGATGTAGCGCCGGGCCTGGTCCAGGTTGTCCTTGACCTTGAGGTCCTTGGTCGAGAAGCCGTGGTTGGGGACCCAGGCGGCACCCGCGGAGATGCCGGTGGCGCCTCCGACGAGTTCCCGCGACTCGACAACGAGAACCCTTGCGCCCTCCCTGGCAGCGGTAAGCGCCGCCATCAGGCCAGCCCCGCCGGAACCGACAATGGCTACATCTACCTCGTCGGGGATGCCCTTCTGGGACACGGTCCCGATGGATCCGCTGTGCTGAGTCAAACTGTCAACCACGATTTCCTCCTTACAGATAGTCCCCGTCACCTGGCCTTACCGGTTCAGTGAGGCGCTGCAGAAGTCCATGCGGGGACGCTTGTCGCAGCAGCCCTCGGGAGTGCGAACCGATGCAGGCGCTAAGACGAGTTAATGCAGTACATGCATATGCATCTACACTAATGGCGAATAGTTGACGTGTCAACTTTTCGCTCTTCCATCTTCATCAGATCAAGGACCACGCCAAGTGTCGAATTCCGGGAGAGCGTTCAGTTCGGTTCCGAATACTGGCAGACACGGGCGCCGAGGTCGCAGGTGTGTCGGCAGCACCGAGCACCGACGTCGGCCCGGTGGTTCGGGTCTTATCGTGTGGCGCCTCCGGGTACAGGAGCACTCCGAGGGTGCCCCGCGGCCGGGGTGTGCGCATTGGGTACCTGCCGAGGTGGTGGGCCCTGCGTCAGGACCTCGGCAGAGGGGAACCAGCCCTTGTGCCGGACGAGGAACAGCGTGGCCGCCACGATGATCGCCGACGCGGTTCCGGCGATCAGGTCCGTCATGGTGTCGAAGTTGGTGATCTGGGCTTCGGTGCCGAGCACGGCATCGGAGGCGAACTCCGCGATCTCCCACAGCAGGGCGACGAAACCGCTGAACGCGACGATCATCACCGCCGCGAGCCAGGGCGGCATCGACAACCCGTAGCGGCGGCCGGTGATGCGCAGGGCAAAAACGATCCCGAGTGCGACGACGAATCCGGAGTAGAAGTGCACGACCGTGTCCCACAGTGTCCATACGGCGTAGAAACCCAGTTGGCTTCCCAGGTACGGGCCACCGAGCAGCAACACGGCGTACAGCCCCTGTAGGCGCGCGGGGATCTCAACGCGCGCCCACCGCTCCACGAGCAGAAGCGGGAACGAGGCCAGCAGCAGTGCGACGGGGATGACGGCTGCCGTGAACTCGCCGCGGATAAGCGCGCTCAGTGCGGAGAGTGCGAAGAGGGCTTCGGCCACGATCAGTGGGGTGTGGCGCCTCAGCGCGTCGCTGGACGTCACGGTTTCGTGTATTTCGTTGCTTTCACTCATTCAGTCAACCTTCACAAAATTTCGGGGAGCGATTTGGGTGCAGTGCGGAAAGCACACAGTGCCCTCCGGCGAGGACAGCAGTTCGAGAGCACGAGACACAGGGCGGCAATACGGCGCGACGTGCGCCGAACACGGGGCAACGGCCGGCCTCAGTAGCGCCCGGCTGCCAGCATGTCGGGTGGCAGGCCCCGAGGCCGTTTTCGTAGCAAGGAATCTCCCATTGCAAGGCAACGGGTGGGGGAGAGGACTGCCCCGTCGCGAGTCGAAGACGCCTGGAAATCTCGGGCCGAGGCGGTGTTCAGGGGTTGGGGGTTCTTTTCGGATGGTGGGCTGGTGGAATGTCGTTGGGGGCTGCCGCGGTGCTTTGGAAGAGCCGGGGCGTGGCGGCGGAGAGTTCGTTGGCGAAGCGGACCAGCATGGCTCCGAGGATTTCCCTGTCTTCCGGTGACCAGCTGGAGAGTATTTCATCGAACGCTGCCGCGCCGGCGGCGCCGATCTGCTGTTGCAGTTGAATTCCGGCGGCGGATGTCTGTAGGAGGGTTGCCCGCCGGTCGGCGGGGTCCGGCCGGCGGTCGATCAGTTCCCTGGCTTCGAGGCGGCGGATTTGCGGGGTCATGGTGGATTTGTTCACTCCCCACTGTGTGGCCAGGTCGGATAGCCGCATCGGGCCGTTCCTGGTCAGGTATTCCAGCAGTGCCGTGTCGGTGGGCGAGAGGTCCTCGGCTTCGGGGCCGAAGACGTATCGGCGGATCTTTTTCCTGCTGGCCCATTGGAGCAGCAGGGCGAAGCCGTGGCGGACCTGCACCCCCGGTGTGGGCTGCTCACCGCCCGTCTCGACGACTTTGGGAGAATCTGGCATGAAACCAACCTAGCAAAAACAGTTCGGTTCGGCTAACCGAACTGTTTTTCGTCGGGTTGGGGCTGCGCGGGCCTGGGCAGGAAACTTCAAGCACTCGAGCACCAGCATCTGTACGGGGCGTCGCGCAGCCCGACTGGACAGGCTCCGCGCCGCATCTGCACCATCGAAAATATGGATGATTATCTCTACCTGATCCAGCCGGCGACAGTAGTGCTGATCGCCGTTGCCGCAGCACTGGTGATCACGGCGCTCCTGCGGGTTGCAGTGAACCAGCTGTTCCGGCGTGTGCCGAACATCCGGGATGTCTCGGCCCGCGGGCGCAGCCCCTTCCGGGTGGCGCTGGCCGTCATCGGAATCCGGGTGGGCCTGCGTATCACTTCCGCCGATGAGCCGTGGCACACCGCTGTGGACTTCGTCCTGATCGTGGTGCTCATAGCTGCGCTGGCCTGGTTCGCCGTCGTCGTACTCCTGGTCGTTGAGGCGGCCATCCTGGCCAAGTACCGCACGGATACCAAGGACAACCGCCGGCTGCGCCGGCTCAAGACGCAGGTGATCCTGGGGCGCCGTGTGGCAGTGGCGCTGATCGTGACGATCGCGGTCGCGTGCGTGCTGTTGACCATTCCCCAGGTCCGGGCCCTCGGTGCCGGTATCCTGGCCTCCGCCGGCGTCCTGTCCGTGGTCGCCGGCCTCGCGGTGCAGAGCTCCCTGACCAACGTCTTTGCCGGCATGCAGCTGGCCTTCACGGATGCCATCAGAGTGGATGACGTCGTGGTGGTCGAGAACCAATGGGGCACGGTGGAGGAAATCACGATGACCTACGTGGTGGTCCACATTTGGGATGACCGGCGGCTGATCCTGCCCTCTACCTACTTCACCAGCACCCCCTTCGAGAACTGGACCCGCCGGACCGCCGCCCTGCTGGGAACGGTGGAGCTGGACGTGGACTGGCGGGTTCCCCTGGACGAGCTGCGCGAGCACCTCAAGGCCGTGGTGGAGGCGGCCGAAATCTGGGACGGACGCACCGCCATCCTGCAGGTCACCGACGCCGTCAACTCACTGGTGCGCGTGCGCATCCTGGTCAGTGCCGTGGACAGCGGCACACTGTTCGACCTTCGCTGCCTCGTGCGGGAATCTATGGTTACCTTCCTGCAGCGCGAATACCCGCAGGCGCTGCCCCGGCAGCGGTGGGAAGCCGTCGGCCCGGTGAATAGCGGCGAGACCTCCGTCGTTGGCCGCCGTCGTCCCGCGGCCGCGGCGATGACCGGCGCGGGCGACGCCCAGCTGTTCACCGGCTCCATCGACGCCATCGAACGCAACCAGGCGTTCACCGGTCCCGGCGACGAGGTCTACGAGGAACGCGAGCGAAAGGCTAACCAGGGCGGGTAGTCGCGCATCCTCGTGGCGGCTCCTGGGGGGGGGTGCGTCGGTTTGTCCGGCGCTGATGCGGCGGCCCGCGGGCTGTGCGTCCATTCGGTGACCTTCCGTGACCTTCGGAACTGTTGCGTGTGTCACAACCGCTTGTGTTCGGGAGCTCCTCCGAACAGCCTTGGGCATCACCTCTTTTACCCACAGCGCCTTGGAGCGCATGGCCCAAAAGGAGCATCATCCATGACTGACGTTCTGTGGTTTTCCGAAGTTGGCCTGTCCGACCTTGACCAGGTCGGGGGCAAGAACGCCTCGCTGGGCGAGATGATCGGAAACCTGGCAGCGGCCGGAGTAAAGGTCCCCGACGGCTTCGCCACCACCGCCGACGCCTACCGCCGCTTCCTGCGCGAATCCGGCCTGGAAGCCGGCATCGAGACCGTCCTCAAGGGCCTGGACAGCGACGACGTGACCGCCCTGGGTGCCGCCGGGGCAAGGATTCGGGAAATGATCCGCCTGGCACCGTTCCCGGCCGGTTTCGAGAAGCAGATCCGTGCCGCCTATACGCAGCTGGCCGGCTACCACGGCGAGGATGTGTCCTGGGCCGTGCGCTCCAGTGCCACGGCCGAGGACCTGCCCGACGCTTCCTTCGCCGGCCAGCAGGAAACGTTCCTGAACGTGCGCGGCATCGGGAACGTGTTGGCCACCATCCGGGACGTCTTCGCCTCGCTCTATAACGACCGTGCGATCGCCTACCGTGTCCACCACGGGTTCACCCACTCCGAGGTCGCCCTCTCGGCGGGCATCCAGCGCATGGTCCGCTCCGACGTCGGCTCCTCCGGGGTCATGTTCACCATGGACACCGAGTCCGGCTTCCGCGACGTGGTCTTCATTACCTCCTCCTACGGCCTGGGCGAGGCCGTGGTCCAGGGTGCGGTGAACCCGGACGAGTTCTACGTCTACAAGCCCGCCCTGGCCGCCGGCCGGCCGGCCATCCTCAAGCGCGGTCTGGGCGAAAAGGCCGTGCAGATGACCTACGCGGCATCTGCCGAGCCCGGCCGCACAATCGAGTTCGCCCCGGTGCCGGTTTCGCAGCGGCGGCGCTTCAGTCTCACCGACGCCGAGGTGGAGCAGCTGGCCCGGCACGCGGTGGCTATTGAGGCCCACTACGGCCGCCCGATGGACATCGAATGGGGCAAGGACGGCACCGACGGCCAGCTGTACATCCTGCAGGCCCGCCCCGAGACCGTCGAGTCCCGCAAGGCGGCCGGCACCCTCTCGCGCTTCACGCTCAAGGAGCGCTCCGCGGTGCTGGCCGAGGGTCGGGCCATCGGCCAGCGCATTGGCGCCGGCCAAGTGCGCGTGCTGACCTCGATCGACCAGATGTCCTCCTTCCAGCCCGGCGACGTGCTCGTGGCCAACATGACCGACCCGGACTGGGAACCGATCATGAAGAAGGCCGCCGCCATCGTCACGGACCGCGGCGGGCGCACCTGTCACGCGGCCATCATCGCCCGCGAGCTGGGCATCCCGGCCGTTGTCGGCACCGGCAACGCCACCCAGGTGCTCACCGAGGGCACCCCGGTGACCGTTTCCTGCGCCGAAGGCGAGACAGGTCTGGTTTACGCCGGGCTGCTGGACTACACCTTGGAAGAAACCGCCCTCGACACCATGCCGGAAGCGCCGGTGAAGATCATGATGAACGTCGGCACCCCCGAACAGGCTTTCAGCTTCTCCCGGCTGCCGCATCGCGGCGTGGGCCTGGCCCGGCTGGAATTCATCATCAACCGCCAGATCGGCATCCACCCCAATGCCCTGCTGGCCCTGGCCGGGGAAATCGAGCGCCCCGCCGCGCTGTCCGACTACACCGTGCAGCAAATCCAGGAGAAGACCGCCGCGTACGACGGGCCCCGGGATTACTACGTCCGCCGGCTGGCCGAAGGCATCGCCACCATCGCGGCCGCCTTCGCCCCTGAACCGGTGATCATTCGGCTCTCGGACTTCAAGTCCAACGAGTACGCGAACCTGCTCGGCGGCCCGGCCTTCGAGCCCGAGGAAGAGAACCCGATGATCGGCTTCCGCGGCGCCTCCCGGTATCTCTCGGACTCGTTCCGCCAGGCGTTCGAACTCGAGTGCGAGGCCCTGAAGCTGGCCCGCACGCAGATGGGCCTGTCCAACATCAAGGTTATGGTCCCCTTCGTGCGCACCCTGGACGAGGCCCGCAGAGTGACCGAGCTGCTGGCCGTCAACGGGCTGGTCCGCGGCGAGGACGGGCTGGAAATCGTGATGATGTGCGAACTGCCGGCCAACGCCCTGCTGGCCGATGAGTTCCTGGAGTACTTCGACGGCTTCTCCATCGGCTCCAACGACCTGACCCAGCTCACTCTGGGTTTGGACCGGGACTCGGCCCTGGTCTCCGGGGGATTCGACGAACGCAACCCGGCGGTCACCAAGCTCCTAGAGATGGCGATCGGCGCCTGCCGCGCCCGCGGCAAGTACGTCGGCATTTGCGGCCAGGGCCCCAGCGACCACCCGGACTTCGCTGAATGGCTGCTGGCACAGGGCATCAGCTCGATCTCGCTGAACCCGGACGCCGTGACCGACACCTGGCTGCGCCTGGCCCGCGGTCGTGAGACCGCAGTCCGGGGATGAGCGTGCCCGGAACCGCACGGTGAGCGGAAACCTTCCCCGGAACACCACGGGGGCGGGCCACAGCCCCGGCCCCGTGGTGTTCTTCCTCTCCGACAGCACAGGCATCACGGCCGAGACGCTGGGCAACACGCTGCTGACCCAGTTCCCCGGGCCGCGGCTGGAGCGGCGCACCATTCCCTTCATCGGGACGGAGGAACAGGCGCGCGAGGTCGTCACCATCATCGACAGCCTCGCCGCGGCCGGGCAGCGGCCGATCGTCTTCTCCACCGCCGTCGGCAGCGACATCCGCGCGATCCTGGCCGGGAGCAAGGGACACTTCGTGGACCTGTTCGGTGCCCACATCGGCCAGCTCGAGCAAGCCCTGCAGGCCTCCGCCACCGGCGAGCCGGGCCGGGCGCACGGCGTCGGCGACGCCATCCGCTATCAGTCACGCATGACCGCCGTCGAATACGCCATCGAGCACGACGACGGGCAGTCCATCCGCGCTCTGGAACGGGCGGAACTGATCCTGATCGCGCCCTCGCGCTGCGGCAAGACCCCGACGACGATGTACCTGGCGCTGCAGCACGGCATCCTGGCCGCCAACTTCCCGCTGATCGAGGAGGACTTCGCCCGCCGCTCGCTGCCGGAGCCGTTGCAGCCCTTCGTGCGCAGATGCTTTGGGCTGACATCGCTGCCGATCCGGCTAAGCCAAATCCGTCAGGAGCGCCGGCCGGACAGCACCTACGCCTCGCTGGCCCAATGCAGCTTCGAGCTGCGCAGCGCCGAGGACATGTACGCCGTCAATGGGATCCCGTACGTGAACTCCGCATTTATGTCAGTGGAGGAAATCTCCGCGACCATCCTGCAGCGGATGCGGCTGCAACACTGACCCAGCAAGCACTGGCCCTGCACAGCGGCCGCGAGTGCACTTGCAGCGGAGCATTAACCGAAAGCGTGGTTAGCTCAGACCCATGTCCTACTGCGTCGCCTGCTCCTCCTAGTGGGCGACTCGTCAGGCAATGACGACTCAGCCCTTAGCCTTCCAGGAATCGACCTCTTGTAGACGCCGGTGGCCGCTTAGGCCGCACAGGAGTCTCGGGCCGAGGTGATGAGGTAACGACTGGCTCCGCCACTGTAATGTCCGCGTGCGCCCAGTTGGAACGTGACCAGTTGGCCGAGCGAACCAAAGCGGGCATGGCTGCGGCAGCCACCAACGGTCGCAGGGCAGGACGGCGTGAAGTCAGAGCAGAGGACCGGTCTGTTAGACGCGCTCGTGAGCCGAAAGCTCAAGGCCTCAAACCTGCCGATAGTGGCAACATCATTGGGTAGCCGCGCCACTGTCTATCGGTATCTCCGGTTGGGCGCTGATTTATGAGGAATGCCCTCAGCAGGGCCTCTCATCTGCTTGAACACCAAGGCCGTAGCTGGTCCCGAGACGATCGAGACCAGCTACGGTTTGGTGAATCTAGGCTAGGAGCGTATGCGCGGTCAGGATACTGCCATTTGGTCAGCGCTTATTGCGGCTGACGCCGAATTCCATGAGGTCCTCGCCGACGATCAGCTTCCCGCTGTAGCCCTTTTGGGCTTTTCGCCAGCGCGCCGCCGGGTTGTTCGGCGAAACGAGATGGGACAGGACCAGGTTTTTGGCGCCGGCTGGTTCGGCGACGTCCCGGCCGACTTGCTCGATGCTCGTGTGAGAAGCGAGCAGATGCTCCTTGAGGGGACCGCCGACCGCCGGCGGCAGGGAAGCGGCGAGATCCTCGGCGAACTGCGGGTCGATAACTTCGTGGACGAGGTAGTCGCAGTCCTGGGCCAAGTCGATCAGGTTCTGGCTGACACAGGTGTCCCCGGAAATGACAACGGATCCATCGGGAGTGTCGAATCGGTAGGCGAACACCGGCGCCGTGGGACGGTGGTCGACCAACGTGGCGGTAACTGTCACGTCTCCGTCCTTCCACACTTGGATGGGGGCTTCGAGGCGTGGTGGGATGCCCTCGGGGGTGGCCGCCCAGTACGGGGAGATGTCAATGTCGTTGACCTCGAAGGTCCGGTCGGGGTTGACGTTATTGCTGTCCCTGGCTCGGTCGTTGAAGTCCGCGGCGAAGGCCTTACGGAGGTATTCGGTCATTCCGGCGATGCCGGGCGTCGGGTCCTCCGGGTTGTACAGTTCGGGTTCAGGGCGCCCGGGCGGGAAGACGCGGACGAGGCTGCCGCGGTCACCGGGACCGAAGACCCGGATGGGGTCCTTGGAGGACCTGCCGCTGATGTTCATGTCCGTGGTGGCGTAGACGGCCGGCCATTCGACGACGTGGTCGCTGTGCAGGTGGGTGAAGAAGATGCCGCGGACGTTGGCCATGGAGGTTCCGCCGAGTGCCTCGGCGCCGAGTCCGGCCTGGATCAGCCGCATCTGCGCCCCGTGCCCGAGGTCCACCAAATATACCTTGTCCTCATAGACGACTGCCGTGCTTACCCCGTAGCGGTTCTCGCTCATGAGTGCCGGGCCCCCGGCCGTGCCGAGCAGGACGACGCGGGTGCGATGCTTGGAACCCTTATTCGCCTTGCCGGTAGGTGCCGCCGTCGCCGTGGCCTAGGTCATGCTGACCAGGCCTCCGGCAACCGCCGCTACTCCTGCCGCCCGCAGGAAACCGCGCCGCGACGAGGGCGAAACCTGGTTGACGGCCTTGGTAATGGCGTCATCGCACATCTTGCCTCCTTTTACAGCCATGCATCTTCCTCGATGCACGCCCTCGAAATTTGTCCCATCCCGCTGACGTTGTTCGCACAACAGAGTGACAAGTCAGCTAACTATGTGTTTCGAGACACTATCGTGTAACGAAGGTCATAGCAACCCCGTGAAGCAGATTATGAAGGGCGGACATAAGTCCCCGCAGGACGGGTCTTTTCATTGCCGCTGGGATTTTCGGCTTGCCGACCGACGGTCAGCCACACGGACGGCGGCGCTAGGTCTGTTTAGTCGAGCGGACACGCTCAAAGGTCTCCGAAGGCGCTTCTCGTTCGCGCTAATAAACCGTCGTCAGCTCCGGAAGAGAGCCGGCTCACTATGCGCGGGCAGCCCAGCCCGCCGGTTCATTCCGATCGGCGGGCTGGATGCTTCGTCTGCCAGATGCGGTCAGCGCTTCCCCTTCGGCGTGGTGCGGTCAACGCAGGATGTGTCGATGGTCTTGGTGCCCTGGGTGCCACTGAGAGTGCCACGGGGGCCGGCGACGTACCCGCCGATATCGCAGCTGATCCCCACGCCGGTGTTCGGGGATGTGGCAGCGGTGCCGTTGGTCCCGACCTGTACGGATTCCTTGCCTTCGCTCTCTAGATTGACTCCGGAATTATGGGTGGCGCGAATTGCGTCGCCGTGGTTCCTGTCGATCGTATTGCCGACGACATCGGCTCGGGAGGCGCGGTCGACCATGATCCCGTGGCTGCCGTTACCTGCGATTTTGTTTCCGACGATCCATGCGCTGGACCAGCGGCTGACAACGATTCCTGCCCCTGTGTTGTTCCGAATCGTGTTGGGAGTCATCTGCTTTTGCGTCGGGATGGTAAAGCCGATGCGCGCGTACGAGTTCTCCTGAATGTTGATCCCGAAGCCGCTGTTGTCCTCGAGGGTGTTGTTAACGATCTGGCCGATGCTCCCCTTGTCCAGGTGGATTGCTCCGCCGGATTTGCGAATGACGTTGTTGTTGACAACCGCGGTGGCGGGTCCTGAGAGATGGATGCCGTGACTGCCGCCGACAATCGTGAATCCCTTGATGGTCACGTCCGTACCTTCGACAAACACAGCGAACGCAGCGGGGCTGGTCGGCACAATGTCTGCGGCGGGACCTTGGATCGTGGCACTGCCCTGACCGTCAAGGGTTACCTTGGTGAGCTGCCGGGGAATCAGGACACTTTCCCTGCAGGTGCCGCTCACCGTGAGGGTGTCACCGGATTTGAGCTGTGGGATGGCGGCGCCGATCGTCTCACCATGGTCGCAGTTGACCTCGAGCGGGTCCGGGTCCGCCGCGGCGCTCACCGATCCCGCACCCATCCCGACGAGGGCGAGGGGTAGGACGAGGGCTAGAACGGCCGGGATTGGCTTCCGCAACCCGCGCCGTGCTTTTCGTACAAATTTGTGGTTTTCCAAGGTTCTCTGCCTTCTGCTCAAAGATATGGTCGCCTGCTGTCCGGACTGGAACAGGGGCTAGCCCCCAGCCGCTAGCCACAGCCTGCAAAGTAAGATGACACCTTGTCAAAGCCGAAAGGTGCTGCACGTCACATCACCCTTTAGCTGTGTCACACAGCCGCAGGGCAAGCCCCGATCTGCTCCGCGGGCAGGTTCCGTCACCGTTGGACGATCGACATGAGTGATTATTAGAGTCTTGACCCTGAAAATTGGCAGGGGCGCGTACAGCGCTCAGGGGGAGGGGCGTCGGAATGGTTCTTAGCCGGCGTTCGCCCTGGCGAGTTGGACCGCGACGTCGATGATCATGTCTTCCTGGCCGCCGACGTAGCCTGCCCTGCCCACTTCCTCGAGGATCTTCCAGGCGGGGACGCCGTAGCGGTCGGCGGCGCGTTCGGCGTGGATGAGGAAGGAGGAGTAGACCCCGGCGTAGCCCTGCATGATTGAGGCCCGGTCCATGACCGGCATGCGGTTTATGTAGGGCTTGACCACGTCTTCGGCGGCGGCCATCAGGGCCTGGACATCGACGCCGGTGTCTATGTTCAGCCGGTCGAAGGCGGCGGCGAGCACCTCGGTGGGGGAGTTACCGGCACCGGCTCCGAGAGCGACGAGGGTGCCGTCGATTTGCCTGGCCCCGGCGCGCACGGCGAAGACGGAGTTGGCGACGCCGAAGCTCATGTTTTGGTGGCCGTGGAAGCCGACCTGCGCGTCGGACCCGAGCTCGGCCACGAGGGCACCGACGCGGTCGGAGACGTCCTCGAGGATCAGTGCGCCGGCGGAGTCGACCACGTAGACGCACTGGCAGCCGGCGTCGGCCATGATCCGGCCCTGCCTGGCCAGTTCCTCGGGGGTGGCGCGGTGGGAGAGCATCAAAAAGCCCACGGTTTCCATGCTTAGGTCCCGGGCATGGCCGAAGTGTTGGATCGACACGTCCGCCTCGGTGCAGTGGGTGGCGATGCGCGCCACCGAGGCCCCTGCCTCGTGCGCCCGGTTCAGGTCGTGGATTGTGCCCAGGCCCGGGAGCATCAACACGGCGATCTTCGCCTGCTTCGCCTCGTCGACCGCTGCGCGGACCAAGTCCAGTTCGGGAGTGAGGGAAAAGCCGTAGTTAAAGGAGGAGCCGCCCAGGCCGTCGCCGTGGGTAACCTCGATGACCTCGACCCCGGCGTCGTCCAGCGCCCGGACGGTGGAGCGGACGTGCTCGACGGTGAACTTGTGGCTCATCGCGTGCGAGCCGTCGCGCAGTGTGGTGTCGGTCAGGCGAACCCGGTACTTCGATCCGGCAGTGGTGGTGTCGGTGGTGCTCATGCGTGTGCTCCTGCGGTGTTTGCGGGGCTGCCGGCCAGTTTGCGTTCGGCCAGCAGGTCGGCGGTGCGGGCGGCGGCGGCGGTGATGATGTCCAGGTTGCCGGCGTATTCGGGCAGGTAGTCGGCGGCGCCCTTGACCTGGATCCAGACGCCGACCCGGCCTTGGTTGTTCCAGTCCTCACGGGCGGGGTCGAACTGCGGGTCCACGCGCAGCGAATAGCCGGGGACGTAGGCCTGGACCTGCTCTACGGTGCGGGCGATCGACTCGCGGATCGCGTCCTGAACCGGGCCGGGTTCGGCGGCCTCGGCCGGGATGGCGGCGTAGACGGTGTTGCGCATGATCATGGGAGGTTCGACCGGGTTGATGATAATGATCGCCTTGCCCCGTTTCGCCCCGCCGACAGCCTCGAGGGCCTTGGCGGTGGTTTCGGTGAATTCGTCCACATTGGCGCGGGTGCCCGGTCCGGCGGACTTCGAAGCGATCGAGGCGACGATCTCGGCGTAGGGCACCGGGACCACCGAGGAGACTGCGGCGACGATCGGGGTGGTGGCCTGCCCGCCGCAGGTGATCATGTTGACGTTCTCCGCGGCCGGCACTGCCTCCAGGTTCACCACCGGGCAGACATATGGGCCGACGGCGGCCGGGGTCAGGTCGATCGCGGTGATCCCTGCCTCCGCGTAGCGGGGCGCGTTGGCGGCGTGCGCCTTGGCCGAGGTGGCCTCGAACACGAAGTCGGGCTTGTCGTCCTGGGCCAGCAGCCAGTCCACGCCCCCGGCGGAGGAGATCAGGCCGAGCCGGGCGGCGCGGGCGAGTCCGTCGGAGGCCGGATCCACGCCAATCATGTATTTCGGTTCAATGTGCTCGCTGCGGCGCATGAGCTTGAACATCAGGTCGGTGCCGATATTGCCGGAACCGACGATCGCAGCCGTCATTTTGGGCATGGGTATGTCCTTACATGCAGTGGATGATGATGCCTGCCGCCGGCAATCCGGGGCAGCAGGCACTAGATGAAATGGATGGTCAGGGACCCCAGGTCCCCGAAGTCTGCAGTGGCGGATTCGCCAGCGATCACCGGCAGCGCTTTCGTGAAGGACCCTGGCAGCACCAGCTGCCCGGCCTCCAGAGCCACGCCCTGCTCGCCGAGGGTGTTGGCCAGCCAGGCCAGCGGGGCCACTGGATCACCCATCACGTCCTCTCCGGTGCCGGACTCGCGTGCCTGGCCATTGATGACCAGCGTGCACCGCACTGAGGCCAGATCGGCAACGTCGACGTTCAATGGGGCGGTACCCACCACGATCGCGCCGCAGGATGCGTTGTCCGCCACGGTGTCCACCAGATGGATGTCCCAGTCGGCGATGCGCGAGTCGATGATCTCGATCGCCGCATAGACTTCCCCGATCGCTTCGCGGGCCTGTTCCAAGCTCACGCCCGGGCCCTGCAGGGGCGATTTGAGGAGGAAACCGAACTCCGGCTCAACCTTCGGAGCGATGAACCCGGCGGCCGGGATCCGGGCACCCTGGGAGTAGACCATGTCGTCGAAGAAGAACCCGAAGTCCGGCGAGTCCACGCCGAGCTGGGCCTGCATGGCCGGGGAGGTCAGCCCGACCTTGCGCCCGGCCAGCACCCTGCCCGCGGCCAGATGGGTCTGGAGCTGAAAGAACTGCACTGCATAGGCAGCGTCCAGACCCATCCCCTCGATGCGGTCCCGCAGCGGCGGCACCGGTGCCAAGGTTCGGGTAGCAGTTACCAACTCGTCGGCAAACTGCTGGAGACCGCTTGTCGCGATGGAGGAATTCACGTTTGCTCCTGTCCTTTTCTGAGCCGCCGGAGCGGCTGCGTGTCGGCGGCAAGAACCGCCTATTACACCAGCGTTGATTCGAGAGTTTCGGGTGCGAACAGCTCTTGCGGCTCTAGTGGCCGGGCTGCAAGGCCCTGGTCGTAGGAGTATCGGAGGAAGGTCCGCAGGGTCTCGTCATTGCGGTCCAATCCGTACGGCCAGAAGTCCTTGCCCATGATGGACCGAGTGCGCTCGACCTCGTCGAAGAGCCACGGCAGCATGTAGCGCATGGTCGCTGTCTCCTCGAAGTTCTGTTCGCAGAGTGCCTTGGCCTCGGCGAACGCGTCGTACAGCGAGCGGGCGAGCCAGCGATTGCGTTCGTAGACCTCGCGCCGGATGACCACGACATGCATGATCGGGAAGATGCCGGTCTTCTCGAAGTACTCGACGTCGGCAGACCCGGACCGATTAAAGAGCCGGCGGACGGAGTCCGAGCCGAAGCTGCGGGGCTCCCGCGGCGTATAGAGGGCATCGATTTCGCCGTTGGCGAGCATTTCGGACAGAGTCTGATCCGGCCCGATGGGAGTCAGCTTCACATTGGCCGGCAGGTCGACCTTGAGCTTTTCCGGGCGGCCGGGATCGTGCAAACCGCCTGTGCGGTAGTGCACCGATTCGACCGGAAGACCGTGGTGGTCTTCGAGGATGCCGCGGATCCAGACGTTCGCGGTCAGCTGGTATTCGGCCAGGCCGACCTGCTTGCCCGCCAGGTCCGCGGGCTTTTCAATTCCTGATGAGGCATTGACGTAGATGCCGCTGTGGCGGAAGAACCGCGAAGGGAAAACCGGAATCGCGATGAAGGGCGCGTCCCGCGTCAGGCTGATGACATAGCTGGAAAGCGACATCTCCGCCGCATCGAACTCTTGGAACCGTGCCATGCGGAAGAACGTTTCCTCCACTTGCTGCGGCAGATAGGTGAGGTCGACTCCAGCCGGTTTCACGCGTCCGTCACGGAGCGCCTCCGTCCGGTCGTAGCGCTCACAGGCCAAGGTGATGGGAACAGGCATGCTACCGGCCTCCGGTCAGGAAAGCGCCGACGATGCGGTTGAACTGCTCGGGCTGTTCGAACATCGGCCAGTGGCCGGAGTCCGTGACCATATCGAACGCTGCGTTGGGCATGATTTCCGAGGCGCGGCGTCCGACCTCCGGCGGAGTCGTCGGATTGTGATCAGACCATAGAATCAGCGTTTCGTTCTGGATTGCCCGCAGGTCGCCTTCGGTCAGCATGTACGGCCGGTTCGCTTCGCCGGGTGCTTCCTCGACCAGCCGCGGCATCGCGGCCACGCTGTCCGGAAGCGTATAGATCCGGTAGCGCGTCTCGACTAGTTCATTCGTGACCGTGGCGGGATCGTACATCAGCCACTCCAGGCGCTTGCGCACCGACTCCAGAGTGGGTGCGTCCAGCGCCTTTTTGGTGACGGCGCTGACGGTATCGCCCACCTGCTTGCTTTCCTGGGCACGGGCCTCGTCATCGAGCAGGATACCGGCGCCGGTGACGTGGACCAGCTTGCCGACCCGTTCCGGGTAGGTCTTCGCCGTGTAGAGGGCGATCCAACCGCCGAGACTCTGGCCGACGAGGTGCGCCCGCTCGATCCCCAACGAGTCCATGAAGGCGATGACATGTTCGGCGAACAACGGGGCAGTGTAGGGGCGGTCGGTCGGTTTGTCCGTGTAGCCGTGTCCGATCGCGTCGATGGCATGGACGTTCAGGCCCTGTTCGGCGAGCGGTGCGACGTTCCGGGACCAGCCTTCAATGTGGCCGGTTATGCCGCCGATCATGATGACGTGGTCGTCGCCGGAGCCCGCCTCTAAAGCCCGGGTGCGCCACGGCCCGGCCTGGTGGTACCGGACTTCGGCGCCGAGGGTATCTGTCCACAAAGACATGATGTGATTTCCTTACTTTCGGTTAGCTGCGGAGCGAGACGCTGTGGGAGTAGATGTCCGGGTTGGCGACGCCGGCAAGGACCAGCAGGGTGCGCATCACCAATGGGTTGACGCCCAGACCGACCAGGGTCGCCGCATCGAGATTCAGCACCGCTTCGCGTTCGTCGTCACTCAGCGGATACGTCTCCAGCACGGCGGCAGGCTGTTCCAGCAGCCGGTCAACCAGACCTTCCCGGCGTTCAAGGTCCCGGACCAGCCGGTGAACCCCAACGACGCTCATGCCGCCACCTTTAGGTTGATGATGCCGATGCCGGTCACCCACGCATGCATCGGCGCTTGAGCAAGAACTTCTCCGCCGGTTGCTCCAGCGCAGGCGGCTGCAACAATCCAAGTTCGGATTTCCAAGGCGCCGTTGCCGGCTTGTTCCGCGATGTCGTCGTCGGTCATGGCGGTGAGGGCGTCAAGGTCGCCCCGCGAGATCAGCTCCAGGACGCGGCGGTCCCAGTCTTCGTTGATCTCTCCCGTCTGAGGCAGGCCAACCCAGTGCGACAGACCGCCTGTGGCGAGCACGGCGACGGTGAGGTCATCAGGCAACTCCGTCAGCGCTTCCCGCAGCGCGCGTCCCAAGTCCCGGCACCGTTCGAGCGACGGCAAGGGCGGCGTGTTGCAATTGACGAATAGCGGCACGATCCTGCGCTGATCCAGGCCGACCCGCTGGATGGGAACCATGTAGCCGTGGTCGAGGGGCATCTCCAGACTGCGGGAGACGTCAAAACCCCGTTCCAGCAGGGAGCCCACCAGTGAAAGACCCACGCTCTCGTCTCCGAGCACGGTATTGCCTGGTATCCCGTGTTCGTTCCACGCATCGTGCTTCGTTGCGGCCCCAATGCAGAAGGTCGGATAGTTTTCCAGCCCGAACGTCTCGTAATGGTCAGTGCCAATAATCACGACGACGTCGGGGTTTGCTGACTCAAGGTCGGCCGTCATGCGTTCCCAGCCCCGGTGGAGCCGGGGGCTGAAATCCGGGTGGGCATCGGGGCTTCTCAGGATGCCGCTCACATGCGACGTAGCGCCTGCATAGACGAGTCTTGCCATGGTGTCCGTTCCTTCCGATCGAGGAGATAGCGGGGACGATGTGACTGATTGGGGTGCTCCAGGGCTGCGAGATGCGCCTCAGAGGTGATGGGACTCACTGTCAATGAAAGCATCAATCAAGGGCTTCATGCAACACCTTGTCGCATGAAGCAGCGGGAACTGCCGGCGCGCACTATGCTCGTGCATATGAGTCTCCGGCTAGCCCAGAAAAATATGACTAGGAACTTGATCCTGGAATCCGGGCTGCGGCTCTTTCAGGATCAGGGCTATGCAGCCACCAAGGTCGAGGACATTGCGGCTTCCGTCGGTGCCAACCGAACAACGTTCTACCGCCACTTCTCATCCAAAGAACAGCTCATGATTGCTTTGATCGAGAAGATCAATGATCAGGTCGTTTCTTCCGACAAGCCCCGCTTGGCCCAAGTGGCAGAAGTCGGCGACCGGGAGCAGATCCGGACCTGGATCGCACGACGCTTCAACCAGTGGCCGCTGATCATGCCCTACGTTTCTGTTGCACGGCAGGCGGCCGGGATGGATCCAACCATCGCCGCCGCCGTGGAGGCCTGGCTTCAGAGTCCCGTCGATGAGATTCAGGCGGGGCTGGATGCAGCAGGGCGTTTCGAGCCTAAATCCCGGCGCGCCCGTGGCGTCTTGGCGTTCGGGCAGGTTGAATTCCTGTCGATGGAATGGGTGCAGGAAGGGTGGGGGAACCGCCTCGACCGCGAGAGCTCACTGGAAGCTATGACTGACACGTGGTGCCTGCTGATCGGCCGTGACGCCGCCGCCTGAGCGGCGGTCTTCGCATGCACGCCTAGAGAACACCGGAGAGCGCCGCACCGTCCCTGTGGACGGTGCGGCGCTTCTCTGTTTCTGAGCGGCCATCTGCGGCATACCGCGACTTCCGAAAAGGAACACGGCGTGATGAAACAGAACGCCGTATGGGAAATGTTGACACGGTGTCGCATCAAGCGTTACGTTGTGGTGCGAAAGATCTGTGGCGCACACCACAAGAGCCGTTCTTCGTGGTCACACCGTCATCCCGCTGCATCCAGTAAGAAGAGGACTTCCATGGCTTACTTCGTGGGCATTGATATTGGCGGCACGTTTACCGATGCCGTCCTGCTTGACGATTCCGGCACAGCCCGCCTGCTCAAGACGCCGACAACTTTGCATGATCCCGCCATCGGCGTGAACAATGCCTTGGCCTTGGCAGAGCAGGAACTGGGCCTCGCCGAAGGCACTGTGTTGAGCCAAGTTGATTACTTCGGACTCGGCACCACTGTGGCAACCAACGCGCTCATCGAGCGCAAAGGCGTGAAAACCGCCATCATTACCACCAAGGGCTTCCGCGACATCGTGCTGATGCAGCGCGGCACCGGCCACTGGTCCGGCAAAGAACTGCACGAGATCATGCACACCTCCCGCCTGAAGCCGCAGGACCCCGTGGTCGAACGTCACCTCATCCGCGAGGTGACCGAACGCGTCGATTACAAAGGCGAAATCATCACGGCGCTCGACGAGGCAGAGGTCAGGGAGCAGGTCCAGGACCTGATTGACCAAGACGTGAAGTCGATCGCCGTGTGCCTGCTGTGGTCATTCCGTAACCCGGCCCACGAGGCGCGGATCAAGGAGATCATCAGCGAGTTGGCGCCGGAGATGTACCTGACTGTCTCCAGCGAAATCGCGCCTGTACTTGGCGAATACGAACGCACCGCCACCACAGCGCTAAACGCCTATCTGGGACCGGCAGTAGACGGTTACATGAACAAGCTTGATGCGTCGTTGCGCTCCCGCGGGCTGAAGGGTTCATTGCGGATTCTTGATTCGGGCGGTGGAGTGATCACGCCGGAACAGTGCGGCCAGACCCCGGTTTCGGTTTTGACCTCTGGTCCGACCGGCGGTGTTCTGGCGTCGGCCAAACTGGCCCGACGGATCGGCACCCCGAATGTGCTCACCACTGACATGGGCGGCACCTCGTTCGACGTCGGCATGATCGTTGACTACGAGCCTGTGGTGTCCCCGACTCAGGAAGTAAACGGGTACAAAGTGCTCAAGCCCGCGGTAAAGGTAACCGCTATCGGTGCCGGCGGCGGCTCGATCGCCCGAGTGATCGGCGGCCAACTGCAGGTCGGTCCGGAAAGTGCCGGCTCCGTGCCGGGGCCCGTGTGCTACCAGCGTGGCGGCCTGGAGCCGACGGTGACCGACGCGGACGTAGTGTTGGGCATTATCGACCCGGACTATTTCCTGGGCGGCACCTTCCCGTTGGACAAGGAAGGCGCCGAGCGCGCGGTCTACGACAAGATTGCCAAACCTCTGGGACTCAGCGTGCACGAGGCTGCGGCCGGAATCAAGGCCATCGCCGACCACCGCATGGCCGACCTGCTCGACACCCTGACGGTCGGCCAGGGCCACGACCCGCGCGATTTCCACATCTTTGCCTACGGCGGCGCCGGCGGCGCGCACTGCCACCGCTTCGGCGCGGAGCTGGGAGTGCAGTCGATTATTGTGCCCGCCACGGCAACTGTTCACTCGGCATTCGGAGCGGTCATGAGCGATCTGCATGTATCCGCGGAGCTGTCCGACCCAATGCACTCGGCGTCGTGGGAGGGAGCAGCCGAAGCCATTGATCCGGCCAGGTTGACTGCTCACTTCAAGCGGCTGGAAGAGCAGGTCACGCTCGAACTGCTGGCCAGCGGGGCGCAGTCGGAGAGGATCACGCTGCAGCGCCATGTCGAGGTGCGGTTCCGGATGCAGAACAAGGGCCTGTCCGTGCTGATCGGCCCGGGGGACCTGACAACCCGCTCTGTGCAGCGGATGCTTGACACATTCGTGGGCCAGTTCGCCGAACTTTATGGTGAGGAATCCGTCTTTCTGGGCGCCGGCGTCGAACTCGTTTCGATGCGGGTGCAGGCCAAAGGCGAAATGGACAAGCCGCGCATCCAACGAGTGGTCAGCGCCAATGCGCAGCTGGGCCACGTCTCTGCCTCGCGCAAAATCTACCTCGGACCCGAGCGAGGCTTTGTCACCGCTGACCTGATCCGCGGCACCGAGCTGCGGCCGGGCGACCGGATCCAGGGTGCGGCCGTGATCGAACACCCCGGCACCACCATCTTTGTGGGGCCGAACCAGTCCGCCGTGATCGACGAGCTTGAGAACACCGTCATCCTTACCAGCGAGAAGGGGGCCTGAGCATGACTGCGCTCACCACCGAAAACAACATCCTAGGGAATGCGGACGTCGATCCGATCACCTACGAGGTCATCCGCAACCGCCTCACCGCCGTCGTCGCCCAGCAGTCGCTGGTATTAAAGAACGTCTCCGGTTCACCGCTGGTCACCGAAGCCAACGACTGCAACACCGGCATTTACCTGCCCGATGGCCAGATTGTGGCGATGGGCCCGCACAACCTGTTCCATTCCGGGTCGATGGAGCTGGTGGTCGAAAACATCATGGCTTCCGCGGAGGCCGATTCCGGCGTGCAGGAAGGCGATGTCTACATCACCAACGACCCCTACAAGGGTGCACTGCACCTGCCGGATGTGACAATGCTGCAGCCCGTCTTCGTGGACGGCCGGCACATTGGGTGGGTAGGGTCCTGCGCCCACGTGCTCGATCTCGGCGGCATGACGCCGTCATCCTGGTCACCGCAGGCAACCGAAATCCAGCAGGAGGGCTTGATCCTGCCCCCCACCCGGCTGGTCGCCGGCGGCAAGATCCGGCAGGACGTCTGGAACCTCATCATGGCTGCCTCCCGGCTGCCGGCTAACCTGGGCCTGGACCTGAAAGCGATGATCGCTGCCAACAACCATGCCCGGGACGGTGTGCTGCGCCTAGCCGAGCGCTACAGCGTGGACACCCTCACCAGCGTCATGACCATGATTCTGGACCGCTCCGAAGAGAGGGTGCGCGAACGGTTACGGACTCTGCCCGACGGAAAGGCACGTGCGCGCACCTACTTTGAACACACCGGCCGCATCGCTGGCGTCAGCAGGGTAATCGTTGAGCTCCGCAAGGAGGACGACCAACTGGTCTTCGACTACACGGGGTCCAGTGCTCAAGTGGATGGTTTCTTCAACTGCACCAAGTCAGGTCTCCGGGGCGGCGTTTTTGCCTCCATCCTGCCGGTCCTCTGCCCGGATATTCCATGGAACAGCGGCGTAATGCGGGCCATCACCGTGACGGCCCCGCTGGGCACCGTGGTCAATGCCCAGCATCCAGCTCCCTGCGGTGCGGCAACGGCCGGCGCCAGCCAGATGGTGCAGTCAACGGCCGGGCTGGCACTGTCCCGTCTGGCCTCGACCGACCCCCAGTTGCGTGACGAAGCCCGCGGCGTGACCACAGGATCGCTGGCCGTGCTCCATGTGGCGGGCCTGAACCAGTACGGCGAGCCGTTCGGCGGGGCAATGACCGAGATGCTTGCGGGCGGCGGCGGCGCTACAGCGCACGGGCACGGCATCGATTACCGCGGACCGAACGAGATTCTGACGTGCCAGATCAACAACGTTGAAGGCGAGGAATCGGTCTTCCCGGTCCTTTACCTGCACAGGGGAGCCAATACCGACGGCGGCGGGGCCGGCCGCTTCCACGGCGGCCTATCGCCGTCCTCAGCGTTCACCATCCACGATGCAGACCGGATGTACGGTGTCCTCGTCGGCCATGGAATCTCCACGCCCACCAGCTCCGGAATCCACGGCGGCATGCCAGGCTCCACCAACAGGTTAACGATTGTCCGGGGCGCCGATTTGGAGAAGGCAGCCCACCGTCCGCATGGGCCGGTCGGGATCGAAGACCTGGACGGAGCTGCAGTCGAGGACTTTGACGCGTCTCCCGGTGAAATTTTTCTAGGAACCAGCGACGTGCTCGTGTGGAGCTTCCATGGTGGCGGCGGGTGGGGCGACGCCCTCGACGCCGACGCCGAAATGATCGCGGAAGAAATCCGAAGGGGCCGGGTATCAGCAGATACCGCGGAGAAGCTCTACTGCGTGAGCATGCACAACGGCGTCCTTGACGCGGCGGCGACCGAACAGTTGCGCGCTGAACGGCGGAGCGAACGGCGCGGCTGGACCCTCAACAGCGACCCCGCCGTGCCCGAAACAGTTGATGTTTCGGCTGCCCGCCGCCTCGCGGACCACCTGGTTCTGGTGACCGTCGACAGCGGACACTACAGTGCCTGCGACTGCGGCCGCGTCCTCGCCAAAGCCGGCGCCAACTGGAAGCTGGGCGCGGCACGCCGCGAACTCGGCGCCGAGGACTTGGGCCCGAAGGTCCGGTTGAACAGCGAACTGGTTGCCGAATCTTTTGCCTGCCCCGGATGTGGCGCCCTGCTGGCCGTGGATGTCCGCTGGAACCGCGACGAGGTCCTTCACGACCTCGAACTCGTTGCGTCCTGACCCGGATGCCCCGTCGAAGCACGGGGCATCCGGTTGCCCTACCGCACCAACTTGTTACCTGCATCAGTTCACTGCTCGACCACATTTTCGAAGGAGAAAATCATGAGCCAGGAGCCCCAAGCCCAGGCAGCAACACCAGAATCAGTCCCGCTCCCGCAAGCACGGGGGACAGCCGTTCTACCCAAGCGGGTCAAAGGGACCCTTGCCGCAGCCTCGCTGGCGGTCCTGGTGGCCCACCTGGCCAATGCCATGCCAGGCGCCCTCAACGGCGTGTTCCAGCAGACCTTCGACGCGGTCGGCTCGCAGCTAACCTGGATCACTGCCGCGTTCATGATCCCGGTGGTGGTATTCGAGCTGACCTTCGGAGCGCTCGGGGACAAGTTCGGCCACCGCAAACTGGTGGCCGGCGGCGCCGCCCTTGTAATAATCGGCGCCTCTGCCTGCACGATTTCGCCCAGCATCGAGTGGATGTGGATCGGCTCCGCTCTCAACGGCCTGGGCGCCGGCGCCATCTACCCCTCCAGCCTCGCGCTCGTGGCAGCGGTGGCGCAGACACCCAAGGAACGCGTTCGCGGCATCGCCGTATGGGCTGGCTTTCTGTCCGCCGGTTCAGTGCTGGCCCCTCTGCTGGGCGGCACATTCGATGGCTTCGGTTGGTGGCGCGGCGCCTACGGCGTGGTGGTTCTGGCCAGCCTTGCGGCACTGCTGCTGACACTGCTGAGGGCTCAGGAATCCGAGAGGCAGTCCAGCCGCCGCATGGATCTCTGGGGCCAGACCACCTTCGCGCTAGGACTGATCCTTGTCCTGTTCGGACTGGTCCAGGGGCCCGAGGACGGCTGGAGCGCACCGCACGTAGTCAGCTCGCTGGCGATCGGTGCGCTGCTGCTGGTCGTGTTCGTTGTGATCGAACTGCGCACTGAATCTCCGCTGCTGGACCTGCGCCTGTTCCGGAACCGCCAGTTCACCATCTCGTCCATCGTGGCTGTAGTTGGCATGTTCGCGTTCCTCGGCGCACTGTTCTCCACCAGCATGTGGCTGGGACCCGTGCAGCATCAAAACGGTCTATACATCGGACTGCTGTTTGTCCTGCTGCAGGGACCCGCATTCTTCCTGATCCCTGTCATCCACCGGCTTCAGGCGCGGATCGCGGCCCGCTGGCTGCTGACCGCGGGGTTCCTGCTCATCGGTGCGGGCGCCTATCTGGCCTCGCAGAACAGCGTCCTGGACCGCAACGTGGGCGTGTTTGTGTTCCCCTCATTGCTCCTCGGTATCGGCTTTGCCTTGGCGCTGGCACCGATGACGGCTATCGCGGTGACCACCGTGCCGGGCCACCAGACCGGCATGGCAAGCGCCACCACCAACCTGCTGCGCGATCTCGGTTTTGCCCTTGGACCGGTGCTGGTGGGAGCCGTCGCGTTGAGCTCCGCCGCAAGCCAGCTCCTGCCGGCGCTTCAGACTTCCGGCCTCCCGGCCGACCAGTTGGGCCCGGCCATCGGCATTGCCCAGGCCGGAGGCCCGATCGCCCTGAACAGCTTGCCGGAAGGCGTTCCGGGTGCGGCAGCACACGAACTCGCGCTGCAGGCGCTGGGCAGCGGGTTCTCGCTCGCGTACATCGTCTGCGCCCTGGCCGCGCTGGCGGCGGCCCTGTTGAGCCTCATTGGACTGCACGGCATCCGCGAAGAACACGACCACGCCGAGAAACCGGAGACCGGGGCTCTCGAACCTGCCTAAAGACAGACGAAACCGAAAGGGAGATTCGACCGCCAGTCGAATCTCCCTTTCGGCTGATGAGCCCAGCTGGAGAAGCAGCTTTTGCATGCCGACAACCACCGATCGTCGTGACCGCTCCCTGACCGCCTTGTAGGTGCCTCGCCTCCATTTCCTCGGCCATGTCGCCTTCACCCCCCCCTGGAAAGTGCCCGCACAGGGATGCGCAAGAGAAGGGGTTACCAGGGCCAGGGTTGCTCCACGGCAGCACCCCGTCAGGCAAATCCCCCCCATGCTAGAGCACCCTTTCCTTATCCATAGCGCCTCTCTCATGAATACCCCCGCCTAGCCGAGCATGATCCCTGCGAAAAAGTCTGCCAGTTCCCGATACGCGTCGAGCGGCAGCACATGGGCGACGTACTGGTCCGGCCGGACCACCACAAGGGCGCCCTGCCGCCGGTCGATGCCACGCAGGTCGAAGATGTCCTCCCCGGACTTCAGGTCGGGAGTGAAGACCTTTTCGTAGTCCTTCAGGCCAAAGGGAGCCTTCTGCGGGAACAGGAACGAGGGAACGTCGGTGGCGTCCAGCTCCCGGTGGCCCTGCTGGAAGACCGCGCGGACATCGAAGACCGCATCGTCGTCGGCACGCTCGGGTGTGTAGCGCCGGACCGGCGACTCTTCTGAGTCGGCCAGGAACCGGCACAGTGCGGCCAGCCGGGAGTCTGTCGCACCCGGGTGGGCGGAGTCGGCGAAGGCGTAGAGCCGCCAGCGACCGTCCGCCTGTGCCACGTGGCCCAAGCCCACCGGTTTGGCGTCGGCCAGCCGGACAACCGGGGCCGAGTAGAACCGCTCGCCGATCGGAAAACCCTTGGCCAAGTGCTCATGCGTGTCCTCGCCTGTGATCATTGACGGTGCGTAGTCGGTGGCGAAACCGGCGGTAAAGCGGCCGGCCTCAACGAATTGCCGTTCCAGTTCGGCCGGTTCCAGGCCTTCGTCGTCGGGCCGGTTCGGGTCCTTCGGGCGGGAACTGACGGTCTTCGACCAGCGGATGTCGAAGTCGATCAGCTCCTGGGCCACGGCGTGGCGCTCGCCCGAGTACGTGTCCAACAGGGATTCGGAGCTGCGGCCCTCCAGGACTGCAGCAAGCTTCCAACCCAGATTGAAACCGTCCTGCATGGACACATTCATGCCCTGGCCCGCCTTCGCACTGTGCGTGTGGCAGGCATCGCCCGCAATGAAAACGCGCGGGGTACGCCGGCCGCGTTCTTCCGGCGCGACGTCGTCGAAGCGGTCGGTAATGCGTTGGCCGACTTCGTAGACCGACCACCAGGCGATGTCCTTGACCTCCAGTGTGTAGGGATGCAGGATCCGCTGGGCTGCCTCGATGATCATGTCCGAGGTGAACCGCTGCCGGGCTTCACGGTCGGCAGGGTCAAGGTCGCCCAGGTCCACGTAGAGCCGGATCAGGTAGCCGCCTTCTCGCGGGATCAGCAGGATGTTGCCATCCTGTGCCGACTGGATGGCTGCCTTGAAGCGGACGTCGGGGAAATCCGTGATCGCCAGGACGTCCGCCACTCCCCAGGCATGGTTGCGGGCGTCGCCGCGCAGTTCCAAGCCGATGGACCGGCGGACGCTGCTGCGGGCGCCGTCGCATCCCACCACGTACTTGGCGCGGACGCTTACCTCTTCCGACGGATCGGCGCCGGTCCGGCGCATGGTCACCCGGACCGGGTGGTCACCGGATCCTTCAACCTCGACGCCGGTGACTTCCAGGCCGTAGTCCGGTTCCAGCCGGCTGGGGGACTTGCGCATGTGCTCCAGCAGGTAGTCCTGCATCCGGGCCTGGTTGACGATCACGTGCGGGTACTCGGACAGCCCGTCCGCCACGTCTTGGACCCGTCCGCTGCGGACGATCCGTGAGCGGTCCTGCTCATCGGGCCGCCAGAACACGGTCTCGTTGATCCAATACCCTTCGCGTACCAGGCGCTCGGCCAGGCCGAAGGCGTTGAACATTTCGACTGTTCGGCAGGCCACGCCGTCGGCCTGACCCAGCCCCAGCGGGCCTTCCCGTCGTTCCACCACGCGCGTGGTGATCCCCGGGAATTCGGCCAGCTGGGCGGCCAGCACAGCACCGGCCGGTCCGGTGCCCACCACCAGAACATCCACTTCTTCCGGCAATTCGCCTTGGCTGTCCGGGCGGCCAGCCCCCGCCGGCCGGAGTTCCGGATCGCCTGGATGGTAGCCGTCTAGATAAAACTGCATGATGCTCCTGGTCGTTTCTTAGGCCGCGGTCCGGGCCCGGGGGGTCTCGTCGCTCCACATCGTAGTGATCGGCGCCACGCGTCGGCTAAGATATTCTGTCCAGCAGAAAACTACGCGGGGGGCAGCACGCCCTCCGCCTGAAGGTCCCGCAAAACTGCTTCACAGGTGGCGTGCAGGGCCCGGATGACTGCAGGCTGCTGGATGGCCGCCGCCCGCGACAGCGGCGAGGTGATCGATACGGCCAGGGTCGCTGGCCGGTCCGCGCTAGCCAGAGGTGCACCGACGGCCGCGAGATCAGCTTCGGTGCGCCCGAGGTTGACGGCATATCCCCGCGCGCGTGCTTCCGCCAGTTCGCGCTGCAGGTCCTTCAATTCCGACGCGGCCAAGCTGTTGCTGCTCTGTTGTGCCGGCCGGCCGGTATAGAGCTGCGCGACCGACGGCTCCGGAAGCGTGGCCAGAATAGCCTTGCCCCCGGAGGAGAGGTGCGCGGGTAGAACCGTGCCAGTGCGGTTGCCGACGCGGAGCAACTGCGGGCCCTCGGCCGTGAACAAGTAGCGGGCCGTGACGCCGACCCGCTCAACGAGGTTGATGGTCTCGCGTACGGAGAGGGCCAAGGCCTCAAGATGCGAACGGGCGATCGAGACTGCGGCCCGCCCAGGATGGGCGGAGGCATCGGCGCGCAGCGCGGGGCCGGCACAGTAGCGCCGCTGGTCATCTTGCAGGGCAAAACCCCGGTACGCCAGCATGGCCATGAGCCGGTGGGCGGTGGACGGGGCGACATCCAGCGCGTTGGCCGCATCGGTGATCCGAACCCAATCCCGTTCCTGGAGAAGTATGATCAGCTGCAGTGCCCGGTCGACGGAATCCACGGCATAGTCCGGCTTCTTCACGATGCTCATGTTCTGCACAGCAGAAGTCTAGTGCGGTCAGGAAGTCCGTTCTGTTCAACTGGCACACGGTATTGATGGGCGGGGAGCAGACGGCCGTGGCGGTTCCTCTAAGCCCCTCTTAGAGCCCATGGGAGATTCGGGCTTCGGGGCCCGAATGCCTGTTGGACACGTGGTGTGTTTTGCCGCGAGGTTCTTGCTGCTGGGACGTACCAGCTCGCGCCCGTGGCCATCATCGCCTCGCAGCTGCTTTAACTCCCTTGCTTTTCATGCCGATAACCGTGAGTATGTCCGGACAGGTGTCTCGATGAAGCGTCCTCTAACGGGACATTTACGAGCCCTGGTGGAACGTGAATTCCATCGCGCTGCGGCCATCCACAGGAATGCATAAGTTCTCGCCGGACTTTGTCGCGGTGCGGGACCGACTTACAGGACAGGGTGCATCACGAGGTAGGAATAGTTAGCCTATTAAGATGCCGACGCGGAGGAAGGACCTTCGAGACTGTCGTGCGGGGGTAACTCCGTGCCCGCAGGTATTCGTCCCGCCTATGTCGACCTTCGGGCCGGGTTTAGTTTCGGCCTGGATGGAATTGCTCGACGTGTATTGCTGATTCTTGACGGCCCAATACGGGCCAAGGCGGCTTTCTCTGAGACACTGCAGTAGCGGGTCCTGCGGCCGGCTTTGTCGACTCTGTCACTCCACCTAATCAGCGTTGGCGCGGCTTCACGATGACCGGGACGCTGTCGTACCCCCTGATGATGGGATGGAGACGCCGTATGGGATCGGCCGCCTGCTCGAAGGCCTCAACCCGGGAGATGAGCGATTGGAGCAGCGCAGCCGATTCCATGCGGGCCAGCGCCTGACCAGCACAACCATGCGGGCCATAGCCGAATCCCACGTGATCCACGGGATTTCGGCGCAGGTCGTACGTCTCGGCGTCCGGATAATGGCTAGCATCACGGTTTGCCGCTCCAAACGACAACAGCACCCTGGTATCGGAGGGAATGACGACGTCGCCGTAATCGACGTCATCGGTGGTCACTCGGAAGAAACCCTGGATCGGCGACTCAAGCCGAATGATCTCCTCGAATGCGCTTGAGGCAAGTTCGGGATGCTGTTTCAGGTCTTCCCAGATGTCCGGGCGTTCCGCGAACAGGGCCAGCAATGAGGAGAGTGCATTGACGGTGGTGTCCATCCCAGCAACGAGATAGCCGTTCATCAACCAGAGGCCGTCCTGATGGTCGATCATGCCGGCGTCGACTGCGTCGAAAATCGAGGCGCCCCAGCTTCCGGGATTGAGTATCCCGCGGTCGCACATCGAGGTCATCCAGTCGAAGTAACTCTCCACTTGAGGAAGCAGGGAGAGCGGCGTTGCACCCACAGCGATCTACTCACGCGTTTCGAGCAAGGATGAGCTCTTTGCCGCCGTCTACGACACAGGAAATGCCGGCTTCGAATCCGACGGCAGGGTGTTTCAAGATGAGAGTCGCTGGTCGGCACTCACTCCGCAACAAGCTGTCCTGGAAGCCATAGCAGAGCTCACCGCCATTGCAGCGCGACACGCGCGATTCCTGCGTGCCGTAGTCCAGATCGGCGGCAATGATGAGGATGCCCGTGCGGTGGGGTCCGGCAAGATCGCTGAACTTGGAGAGCGATTTACTGGTGCGGTGATGGCAGCGCTTGCCCCGGAACTTCAGAAACCGCTCGAGCCGAGCATCCAGACAAGCTTCCGCATGGCCTATTCAAGGTTGTTCTTCGACATCATCCATGGCGCAGAGTTCGGCATGGTGGGTCCGCCGCATTCTGACTCGGTTACGGATCTGAGCGATGCCCTTGTCGCCTTTCTGATTGCCCGCGGATTGCCGGCAGATCACTAAAGCAGCGGCGAGCAGCCTGCAGGGGGAAACCTGCTCGTTAGTGCTTGTACTGGGCCTGTTCGAAGACCAGTACATCCAGAGAAGCTTCCTTACATCGTGTTAAAACTCTTGACTATGTAACCATTAGTATGCCACGCTGTCGCCAGTCGTCTGGATCACACTATGACGACGAACACAGTAGAGCCAACTCGTCGCGTCGTTGCGGCACCTGCTTTGACCCCCCCGCACAACGGAGCTATCCCGTGCGTTGGCGTGGCCGGGCCGCGACGAAAGCATCACTGCAGGAGGACGGAGCATGCCGATGGCAGCCGGCGCACCACAAACAAGGATCAACATTTTCGATTCCGCGGACGACCCTGAGCTCTTACGTGAGTTGCGTGACGCCGGACCGGCGGTCTACGTCGAAGAACATCGGTTCTGGGTGCTGACGCGCTACGAAACCGTGCGTGCAGCAGCAAAGGATTGGCAGACCTACTCGTCGGCGGAGGGTGTGGCGTTGCTGGACGATTCCAACAACGCGATTCGCGGCGCTATCATCGCCACCGATCCGCCAGAGCACGACGTCATTCGCGGAGTCCTGGCCTCGCAGACATCGCCGCGCGCCATCGCCAAACTACGCGGACAAATCGCCGACGAGGTTGATGCCATCACGGAAGCAGTTGTTAGCCGGGACTCATTCGACGGAGTTGTCGATCTGGCCCGAGCCATTCCCGCCCGCATCGTCGGCGACCTGATCGGCATCCCGGAGAAGCCGCGCGATCACCTTTTCGCCGGGTCCGACGCGGTAAACCGCACCTTCGGGCCGGACGATGCCCGTTTAGAAGCGGACATGCCGACAGTCTTTTCGTTTCTCGGATGGATCGCCTCCATCTCAAATCGCTCCAGCCTCCGCCCTGGAAGTTGGGGAGCCGCGATTCTGGACGCCGTCGATGCCGGGATCCTCAACGAACAGAATGCGCAGCTTCAGCTCAATGCCCTGTTAGTTGCCGGCTTAGACACAACAGCCAATGCCCTGGGCGCCCTCCTGCGCGTCATGGCCGAGCAGGCGAACCTCTGGGAAGCTCTAAAGGCCGAACCTGCCCTAAGCGGCCCTGTGTTCGAGGAGACGTTGCGGCTCTGGTCTCCGGTGCGTGGATTCTTCCGGCTTACCACTCGTGAGGTGCAGGTAGGTGACGCCATCATCCCGGAGGGCTCGCGGGTGTTTCTCCACTTCCAGTGCGCCAATCGCGATGAGCGTCACTATCCCGATCCCGATGACTTCAACATGGTGCGGAATCCGGTCGACCACCTGTCCTTCGGTTACGGCACGCATGGCTGTGTCGGCCAAGCCGTCGCGCGTATGGAAGCACAAAGTGTAATCAGTTCGCTGCTTCGGCGGGTTGACCGTTTCGAACTCGTCGGAACCCCGGAGCGGCGTGAGCATCCGCTTATCAACGGTCTCGCACATCTTCCGTTAAAGGCGCACCTGCTCACCTAAGGGCGTCAACCATGTATCCCGTTGGGGAGAAAGAAAGAGGGAATGAAACCAATGACCAATCGAACAACGCGCCTCATGCGGGGGCTGGTCATAGCGGCAACCGCGGTATCGCTCGCGGCATGTGGCTCCGGTTCAGGGTCGGGTGCGGCGCCGGCCGCACCACCTACCGAAGAGCTGTCACCTGCGGCAAAGGCTGCGCAGGAAATCGTCGACACCGTATCGCAGCCCATCGGAGAGTTCACACCACCCGGCCCCGCGTTGGAGAACGTCGGCGACCTGTCCGGCAAAACAGTCCACTACATCGCTGCTACGCTCGCCGTACCGATGTTCACCGTGATCGCGGATTCCCTGGAAGAGGCGCTCGGAGAGGCCGGCATTTCCCTTCAAGTGTGCGATGGCAAGGCCAACCCCCAGTCGATCGCTACTTGTATCGACCAGGCTGTCCAAGCTGACGCTGGGGCCGTGATTTCCGGGTCCGTCCCCTACGAACTCGCGAGCGTGGCGTTTGACTCGGTCACCAAGGCAGGCATCCCGCTGCTGTACACCCAGGTTGCCCCGGCCGGACCGGGCGATCCGAAGCAGGTGGGCTACCTGTCCCCCGACAACGTCGAAATGCAAACGTGGATGGCCAATTGGGTCATTGCCGACTCCAATGCCAAGGCAGATGTCCTTGCCGTAGGCCTGTCGGACACCCCGGCGACCAAGCTGTGGATGGAACAGGGCGCTCTCGCGACCTACAAGGAGAAGTGCGTTGACTGCAAGGTGACCTTCCAGGAGATCAACACCGGACAGATGGACAAGCTGCCGAGCCAGATCAGCAGCGCCCTGGTGGCCAATCCCAGCATCACCCACATCCATGCCCTGGCCGACAGCCTGGTGCAGCCGATTCAGCAGGGTCTGCAGTCGGCAGGCATCAGCCCAGATGACATCAAGGTGATCAGCATGGAAGGATCGCTCGCGGTCATGCAGATGCTGGCGGACGGCCGCTTCATGAACGCTGAAGTCGGCACCAACCTGCAGGCGCTGGGATGGTATTCCGCCGACCAAACGCTGCGGATGATGAGCGGCCAGCCCAGCGTGCAGAACCTGAAGTTCCCCTACCGCATGTTGTTCAACCAGGAAACCGCCAAGGAGCTGACGCTGACACCGGAGGCTGAAGGATCGGGCGAATGGTATGGCGACGCTTCCTTCCGCGAGGGCTTCACTAAGCTCTGGGGACTGGACTGACCAACCCGATGGGCGGTCGCTGTCACAGTTCTGACTGACACCGCCCGGATGATGGCGGGTGTCCTGCACACGAAAGTGCTGCGGGGCACCCGCCTTTCGCACTTCGTTGAGTTGAGAAGGCGACCGTTGAAGAGCGGGAGGTAACTTGTCAGGGTCGGCTTGTAGCCTTACGGCAAATGTCTGCCTGGCCCCAAGTTCATGGTCTCCCTGTCCGCTGGAAAACTCTTCATCGTCGATGCGGTGGCCAGCCCAGTCGCTTCCAATTGAGAAGCTTGAGGTGCGGCAGGCAACGCTCATAAACCACGCAGCTGAAGCTGACGGATACTAGATATTGGGTGCCCCAGCGACGACTTATCGCCAACTGACGGCCGGGCTGCAAGCTCCTCGGTTGCCTGCGCGGCCCTGTACCCTATAGCTGCCAGAGCCGCGGAACCCAAAGGGCCGCGCAGCCGCACATCAAAGCCGCAGGCATGAGCACGCAGTCTCCAAGCGCGGCGGGGACGAGTCGGCCGTTGGATTCCCCATAACGTCTTGCCGCGTTCGCTGCCACAAAGGCCAGCCCAATCCTCCAGACCGGACACCAGGACAGCCTACGACGAAATCCACGACCTTACCCAGTCACCGGGCAGGCCGTGGATTCGTTCTCAGGTCAGTAAATACGGAGTCAGTTGCGGACCCTGCGCTGCAGCAGGAAGGAGACGCCGACGGCCGCGACGAGTGCTACACCGAAGAAGACTTCCGTGACCCACCCTGTCAGGCCGAGCAGCTGCAGGCCGAACACACCGGTCAGCAGGAAATACGCGGCAATCACAGTGCCAAGCGGATTGAAACGGCCAGGGACAACGGCGACAGTTCCCAAGAAGACAGCCGCGAAGGTCGGCATCAGCATCGTCGTCGCTGTGCCGGGGTTGAAGCCGCCGAGACCCGTAGAAATGACGACCCCGGCGATGCCACAGAGCAATGCGGACGAGAGATACGCTCCGACGCGGACCTTTGACACAGATACGCCAGCCAGCCGCGCGACAGAGCGATTTGCGCCCACGAACAGCATGTGCCGGCCGAGCGGTGTTGCGCTCATGACATAGGCAACGGCCACGGCAATGACAACGCCGTACCAGAACAACAACGGGAGACCGAGGAACCGGCCCAGCGCGATATCCGACAGCGCGGGATCCAGGCCACTGACCGTCGTCTCCCCCGACAGAAGGAACGCCAGCCCACCGGCTACGCTGGAGACTCCGAGAGTAACCACGACCGAGTTGATTCCCACGCCGACAATCAACCCGGCATTGATCGCCCCAAAGGTTAGCGCGACCGCGAGGGCAGCTAGCGCCGCAAGCGGATACGGCCAACCGTGCAGCACCACGAGGACAGGAACAGTGACAGCCGAGATTCCGAAAATCCCGGCAAAAGACAAGTCGAACTCGCCCACCGCCATCGTGATGACAACCGCGAGGGCGAGGAAGATCAGCGGAGTCTGCTGACCGAGGACCGCACGCAACGCGCTGACGATGCTGACGTCCCCCGGCACCGTGATGATGAGCACGATGATCATTAGTAACCAGAGCACCACCAGACTGTAGCGCTGCAGCACCATAGCCGAGAACCGGCGCACTCGAGCGGGTTCCGAACGCGTCTGGACCGGGGATGCCGTTGTGGTGCTCATTCAAGTCCTCCATGGGTAGCGCCGAATACTACGGCGAGAATGTCTTCAGCTGTAAACGGACGAACCAGTTCGCGGGTCACCTTGCCCTCGTCCAGCACAAGGACCCGGTCGCACACGGACACCAGATCGTCAGGTTCGCTGCTGCACAAAATGACTGCGGTGCCGTCGACGGCTGCCTGCCTGGTGGCGCGCAGCACCGCGCCGCGCGCTCCGATGTCCACGGCCTGTGTCGGATCATCAAGAATCAAGAGGCGTGGCCCGCCCAGCAGCCATTTGCCCATCAGCACTTTTTGCTGGTTCCCCCCGCTCAGGGTGGCCACCACTGCATTCGGATTGTTGGGCCGCACTTCGAAGCCGGCAAGGACGGCATTTGTTTCGGACCGCTGCCAACGCGCGCCCGACCACCATGGCCGCCCCTTTATTTTCAGGTGCGGGATGGTTACGTTCTCCTCAACAGTGAGTTCGGTAGCCAACCCCTCGCCATGGCGGTCCTGGGGGATATAGGCGATCCCTGCGCGCAACGCCGTCGACGGGGAAGACGAACTCAGTTCGAGCGCCTGCCCGTCGACGACCGCCTCCCCTGCTCCACTTATCGCGCCGCCGATCAGTGGCGCCAAGCTTGACAACCCAGAGTCAACAGTGCCCGTGAAACCGACCACCTCGCCGCGTTGAACATGGGCACTCACGTCGCGGATACGTCCGCCGCTGACGTTGCGCAGTTCAACACCTCCGCCACGGAGAGTGGAAGGCATCGAACTGGCGTAATCGTCGAGCTCACCATTGCGACCCAGGATCAGGCGGGTGAGCGCTGCCTCATCAAGTTCAGCTGCTGGCACACCCATCTCCACTACGTTGCCGTTGCGCAGGGCCGTGACACGGTCGGCGACCCGCAACACTTCACCCAGGTCATGACTGACGATCAGCACGGCGGTACCTTGATCCGCCAGCAACCGGACCATGCCATAGAAATCGTCCAGGGCCTCGTGCGGAATGGCGCGGGACGACTCGTCGAAGACAACCACGCCGCTGCCGGGCGTGCGTTCCTGAAGGGCACGGGCAACAGCGACGGCAACGCGTTCACTGGGCCTGAGCGTGGCGACTTTGGCGTCCGGGTCGATCTTCACGCCCAGGAAGTCAAACGCCTCGCGCACTGACTGCGTGTCCCTGGCTTTGTCGATCCAGCGGGTGAACGGCCGAGTGGCGTGCCGCCCCACGCGGACGTTCTCGCGCACGCTGAGGTCGTTGACCAGGCCTAGGTCCTGGTGAACGAAGGCCAAGCCCTCATCATGAAGTTTGCCGGGATTTACGGGAGTACCGATTCGACGTCCGTCGACGTACACCTCCCCGTCCGGATCCGCTCGGTACACCCCGCTGATTAGCTTGACCAGGGTTGATTTTCCCGAACCGTTCTGTCCAACGAGCGCGTGGATCTCTCCCGGTTTGATGAGGAGATGGGCGTCGTTGAGAACGGTCACTCCGGCGAATGTCTTCGACAGCCCCCGCACTTCGAGACGCGCAGCAGTGCTCATCGCTGCATCCTCCCCGTCACCGCACGCAACGGACTAATCATGCAAACGGCCCGATAGCTATTCGTATACTGCACAGCACCTCCTTGTCCGGCAGTCACGCGGCACGCGGCCGCGCGAATTGCACTATTTCTAACACTGTTGGCCTACACCTGCCCTGCCTAACGCTTCGCGCGGGGCAGTCTCCGGGGTTATTGCGGCAACGGCGGCTAGCTCCTCGGCTGGTCCGCATTGCGGGCGGTGAAAGGCAGGACCAGTCGGGACCGGTGTGCGGCGTCGCGGTAAATCTTGTGCGTTACAGGGCGTCCCACCGGGAGGTGGAAGGCGTCCGGCGGCAGCAGTGCGTTGTGCTCGTCGGCCAGCGGCTCGCCGTTGGAAAGTTCGGCGACCAGCCGGTGTCCCGGCTTGAAGGTGTTGGCGAACGGGTAGAGGCGCAGGACATACTCCTCGATCTTCCCCGGCTCCACCGGCACGGCGCGCGTGTGCGGGTGGACCGGGTTGCCCTCGCTGGTGCGCTCCTCGTCGAGCTCGCGGTGCGAGGCCTTGAGGTAGCCGGTGGTAATCAGCTGGCGCTTGCCGTTCGGGGCGTAGTCCCACAGGCGCAGGATGAAGTTCGAGTCCGGCTGGTCGATCTCAGCGAAGATGTGCGCGGCACCGGTGCCGATCATCTCCGTGTCCTCTTCGAACGGCCCGGTGCTCCAGCTGATGATTTCCACCTTGTCGGTCACCGTCAGCGGCGCCTGGTAGAAGCCGTCCGGGGCCGCATATTCGGTGCCCATCAGCTCGGGCTCCGCGGACAACTTGTGCCGCGGGCGCAGGTACAAGGACTTGTAGTCGATCTCCTTCGGCGGCCACGCATCCGCGGTCACCACCTCGCGCGAGCCCTCCACGAAGACACTCACCGCCGGCTCGTCCATCACGCCGTTGTCGATGCCCTTGATCCAGTAGTCGTACCACCGGAACATCTTGTCGTGCTCCTCGATCCAGGGGCGTGACTGCATGGGCGGGTAGGGGCCGATGGTCAGCTTTTTCGGGCCCTTCAGCGCGTTATACAGCTCAATGGTGCCGTCCATGGTCCAGCCGCGGCCCTGGTCCAGCTGCAGCCAGACCGGAATGTCGATGTTCGGGGCCAGCGTGATCGGGTTGCGCTCCTCGTACCACTCGCCGTCCAGCTCGTTCATCACGATGTCGAACCAGGCCTCGTGGTTCTTGGGGTAATGCAGCACGTGCACCAGGTTCGGCCAGGCGGCGACGTCCGGGTCCTCAAGGCGCTTGGCGACCAGCTTCTTGAGCTCCTCGGGCGAGTACTTCTCGATCATGCGGGACTTCACGCCGTCCGTGAAGGCCCAGCCCGAGTCTCCGCCGCGGCCTTCGCGGGCGGCGCGGGGCATGAACCACATGATGCCGCCGTGATAGGTGGTTTCGTAAAAGTCGTAGTGGCCGCCGGAGACGAAAATCGCCTTCAGGTGGGGCGGGCGTTCGGCCGCGGCCAGTACCTGCATGGAGCCGAAGTAGGAGATGCCGACCATGCCGACGTTGCCGTCGCACCATGGCTGTTCGGCAACCCATTCGATGAAGTCGTACGCATCCTGGCCCAGCGATACGCCGCCGGCGTTGTAGTTGCCGATATGTTCACCGCCGGAGTCACCGGAGCCGCGCAGGTCGCCAATGACGTGCACGTAGTCTTCCATGACGATGCGGGCGATGTCGCCGGCCTCGAGGTTGCCGTCCCACATCGGGCTCGGACGCCGCTGCGGCGGAGTGGTGAGCGCCAGGGCCTGGTGCTCTTTGCCGTACGGGCTCAGGGCCACCAGCGCCGGGCGGGGCTTCTCGTCGATGCCCTGGTAGGCGTCGGCGGCGAGCTCGACGCCGTCGCGCATCGGAACCCGGAGGTCCTTGCGAACGGCAATCTTCTCCCCGCCGGCGCTGATTGTCCGATATTCAGCCATAATTGCGAAAGCTCCTCTTCTGAGAATGTTAAGACGTCTGGTTGAACTGAGTGAGATAGGCGTGAAGCGTGGTGAAGAACGGTGACGGTTCCAGTGTGGGATTGCCGTCGTAGCCGAGTTCCTCGGCGACGCGGGCGAACGGCGAGTAGATCGAATCCGTCTCCTCCGGGCCGTCCTGCAGGTACAGGCCGACGGTCTCGCGGATGCGGGCCTCAATGTCCAGGCTTTCCTGGAGCGCCTGTTGTGCCTGCGTTTTGTCGAGCTCAACTCCGTAAGGCACGCCATCTGCGCCACGGTATGGATGGCCCAGGTACAAGTTTTCTGGGCGGACTTTATCTCGCAGGTACTTGAGGCTCGAGCGGTAGGCGGCCGGGTCCGTGTAGCCAGGGAAGCGGTTCGCGGCCCCGTGGATTTGTACGGCATCACCGACGAATACGGCGTTCTGACCGTCCACGACGTAGGCGACGGATCCGGCTGTATGGCCTGGCACGTGATGCACGGAGATGGACACACTCCCGCCGAGGGAGAGGGTTTCCCCACCCCGCAACAGCACGGAGGGCTCCATTTCTCCGGAGATGACCGCTTTCGCCGTCTTCGTCTGCCGCTCCACACCTTCAGGGTCCTGCAGGTATTTCCGTCGACCGTTTACGTACTCGTCCACGTGGGCCTGCCGTGAGCGAAGCAGGTGCGCGTCGGCCTCGTGGATCACGACCTTCGCCCGACCACCGGTGAGCTCCCACAGGGCCTGTGCGCCGCCGAGGTGATCAATGTGACCGTGAGTCAGCAGGATCCAGCGTACTTCGTCGATGCTCCGTCCAAGCTCCTCGAGGGCGGGGATCATGCCGTCGGCGGGCGATGAAGCGATGCCGGTGTCAACGATGGCGGGCTCGGGCGCGTCGATGAAATAGCTGTAGAGTCCGAACCGGCCCCACGGCGAAACTAGCGGATGAATGCTCGCTTCGTGCATCATGGTTCTCTTCTCCGGCTGCTGTTAAGGAACTCGCCGGTCTCCTGGTAGGCCCGGTACATTTCCGGGATCCAGAAGAAGTTCTGCACGAAGCCGTGGTTCGCCCCAGCGTAGCGGCTGACCGTGGTGTCCACGCCGGCGTCCTTCAGGCGCTGGCCGTAGAGTTCGCCCTCGTCGCGCAAGGGATCGTACTCGGCGGTGATGATCAGGGCCTGCGGCAGGCCGGTGAGGTCCTCGCGCTTGATCGGGGAGACCAGCGGGTCGGCCGGATCCGCGCCGCTCTCGAGGTAGAAGGAGTTCCACGGCTTCAGCGCCGGGGTCTCCAGGCCGTAACCGGTGGCGTTCTCCCACAGCGAGGCATAGCGGTCCTCGTCGAAGTCCAAGTCCAGCGACGGGTAGTACAGGACCTGGTGCGTGATCCGGTCGAAGCCCTCGTCGTGGGCCATCGCCGTCACCGCCGCCAC
>NZ_JBNHGL010000008.1:0-41545 GCF_059091245.1 Arthrobacter sp. Y3225116 | reverse complement strand
GCCTCGCTTCCGGCCCCGAACCGCGCCGCCGTCCGTGCCCCGAGCCCCGCGCCGGCGTCGTCCGCGGAGCACCTTTTGAACAATCAGACCCTAGGAGTGCCATCATGACCATCACTGCCTCGCAGCAGGCCGGCAAGTCCAGCGACGACGCCGGGTCCTTCCTGCACGACTTCCGCTCCATGAGTTCGTACGGTGCCACGGCCGGCGGGGGAGTGGACCGTCAGGCCGGGACCGTTGCGGACGGGCAGACCCGGAACTGGTTCCGCGGGTTGGTCGAGGGCCACGGTTTCGAGGTCCGCTACGACGCGGTGGGGAACCAGTTCGCGCTGCTCGAGCTGGTGCCGGGTGCCCCGTATATCGGAGTCGGCTCGCACCTGGACTCGCAGCCACTCGGCGGGCGCTTCGACGGCGCCTACGGCGTGCTGGCGGGCGCTCACGCGGCGATCCGGCTCAAGCAGCGGCTGGTGGCCGGGGGCACCACACCGGCATTCAACATCGCCGTCATCAACTGGTTCAACGAGGAAGGGTGCCGGTTCAAGCCTTCCATGATGGGCAGCTCCGTGTTCACCGGCAAGCTGCCCGCCGAGAAGGTCCTTGCCACCACCGATCCGCACGGCACCACCGTCCGCGAGGCGCTGGAAACAATCGGCACCATCGGCGACTTTTCCCTGGACATCTCAGCCTACGTGGAAATCCATATTGAGCAGGGCCGGTCGCTGGAGGACGCCGGGCTGACCATCGGCTTGGTCGAATCCACCTGGGGCGCGAACAAATACGAGTTCGTCGTGCACGGCGAGCAGGCGCACACCGGCGCCACGGTGATTGCCGACCGGCACGACGCGCTGCTCGGAGCCTCCTCGCTGGTGGTCGCCGCGCGGGACATTGCAGACGAATTCAGCACCGACGAGCATTCCGTCATCACCTCCTGCGGGGAGTTCACGGTCTACCCGAACTCGCCCGTGGTGGTGGCCAGCCGGGTGGAGCTGCTCGTGGACGTGCGCAGCACGGACCCCGATGTGCTGGCCGCCGCCGATGCCGAACTGCACCGGCGGGTCGCTGAAATCGAGCGAAGGGCAAGCGTGCGGATCGAGCGCGGCGCCGAACATGTCTGGGCAGCGAAGTCCTACGACGAGGCGGGCATGCGTCTGGCCGCCAAGAGCGCGGAGGCGCTGGGCCTGACGTACGGAACGGTCCGCACGCTCGCGGGGCACGATTCGACCAACCTGAAGGACGTCGTCCCCACCATCATGCTGTTTGTGCCCAGCGTGGACGGCATCTCCCACAATGAGAAGGAGCTAACCCACGACGACGATCTGCTCGCCGGCGTGGATCTCCTCACGGAGCTGATGGGCCGCGTGGTGGCAGGGGAGTTCGTCCCGGCGCAGTAGCTCGCCCCGTCCGCAAGGCACGGCCGGCGCGAGGGGCGAGGCCGCGCCGGCCGTTCCGCTCAGTCGTGGCCCGGGTGCTCGTGCTCCACGTGGCCCGCGGGCTCCAGTTGAAAGGTGGAGTGCTCCACGCTCAGCTCGAAGTGTTCGGCCACGCACTGCTGGAGCTGGTCCAGGACCTGCGGCGCATGACCGTCCACAAAGCAGGAATCCTCGATGACCACGTGCGCGCTGAGTACCGGGATGTTGGAGGAGATCCGCGAGGCGTGCAGGTCGTGGACCGAGAGCACGTGCGGCACTTCCAGGATGTGTTGGCGGACGTCCTCGAGATCCAGGCCCTTCGGCACGGTTTCCAGCAGGATGCTGCCCGCCTCGCGGAGGATCTTGATGGTGCGCGGGACGATCAGGATGGCGATCAGCATCGCGGCCAGCGCGTCCGCCTGGGTCCACCCGGTGGTGGCGATGACGACGGCGCTGGCGATGACGGCGACGGAGCCGAGGGCGTCATTGACCACCTCGAGGAAAGCCGCCCGCAGGTTGAGGTTCGCATTCCGGCCGGCGCTGAGCACCAGCATGGCGGCGATGTTCCCCAGCAGGCCGATGACGCCGAACACCAGCAGGCCACCCGAACTGACTTCGGGCGGGTGGAACAGCCGCTGGACACCTTCGACCAGCGCGTAGATTCCGACCGCGAGCAGGACCGCGGCCTGGGCTCCGGCAGCCAGAACTTCCATCCGGAGGTATCCCCAGGTGCGGCGCGGGGTGTGCGGGCGGGCCATGAGCGAAGCGGCGACCAGGGCGATCAGCAGGCCGCCGGCGTCGGTGAGCATGTGCCCGGCGTCCACCAGCAGTGCAAGGCTCCCGGTCACGAAGGCGCCGACCACCATGGCGACCAGGATGGCGGCGGTGATGGCGAAGGCGATGGCCAGCCGGCCGCGGTGCGTCGGCCCCGCGTGGTGGTGGTGCCCGCTCACGCCGATGCCTCCGCTGAGGGCGCCGCGCCTGTCATTGGCTTCGCGGGCAGCGCCTCCGCGGCAGCCCGGCCGCCGGCAACCGTCGGACACAGCTCGACCGCGTAGCCGGTAGCCTTCAAGAGTTGCTCCGCCGACGCCAGGGCGGCAAGCAGCTCGGGCTCGGTGGTCAGCGAATACATCGACGCCCGCCCCACCGGGCGTGAGGTAACCAGGCCGCAGTCGCTCAGGCACGACAGGTGGGCGCTGACCGTGGACTGGGCAAGGCCGAGGTGCTCCGTCAGCTCCCGGACCTTGTGCTCGCCCGTGGTCAGGTGCTGCAGGATGGTCAACCGGGTGGGATCCGAAAGACTGTGGAACAAAGCGGCCGCCGGCGCCAGGTCGCCTGTGCGGCCCGCGGCCCGTTCCCGTTGTATCGTCATACGGCGATGATATCGGTGAAGTGCGAGTTTGTCGCAGCAGGTACGAAGGGCCGCACGCCCGACGGTTCCGCGAGACTCAAGTCTTAACAGGAGGAGCGGCCGATTGTCGCGCTGAACTCGACGATCGGCCGCTCCTCCGTACCAGCAGGAAAATTCCGGTGCTACTTCTCCCCGGCAATCTCCATCGACGCGGATCTCGCGCTCAGGGACTGCTCATGGTCACGCAGTTCCTGCAGTTCTTCTGCTTCTTCCGCAGTGTCTCCGGCTGCGAGGCTGCGGTAGTGGAGCGGCCGGTTCTTGCGAAGCCAGAAGCCGAAGGCCAATCCAGCCGCTCCCGCCACGGGGATGATCCAAGGCACGGCGAGCATCTCCGGTGAGTCCTTACCGGTGATGTAGCTGAATGCGCTCAGCTCGATGATCAGGGCGGCCACCAGCAAGACGGTGGCGAGGATCGGCGCGACGGTCGTTTTCCACCAATGGCGCTCGGAGGCCGGCTGCCGGAGGAAGAAACCTACGGCCGAACCGGACGCCAGGGCTTGCAAGGTAGTTGCTCCGACCGCTCCCAACCCAAACCCAATGGGGGCAATCTCCGTGTATGGGTCGATTCCCACGACGGAGAAGCCAAGGATGATCACAACGGCAAGGGCCGCGAGGATGAGGATGGCCGAACCGGGCGAGTTGTGGCGGTTCTTTCGGCCAAGAATAGCTGGCAGCAGTTCCTCGCGGGCCAGGCTGTTGAGATAACGGGCCACAAAGTTCGTGGTCGCCAGGGCGCAGGCCAGTTGTGCCAGCAGGGCCAGCAGGCTCAGCGCCCACACGCCCGCCTCGCCCAAGTACGCAGCCGTCGTGGCGAAAACGAAGCCGGCCAGGTCGGCCCCCACCGCCTCCTGCAATCCGTCGACGCCGGTAACGCCGGTCAGTGCCCAGGCTACGAGCGCGAATGAGGCGACCAGGATGATCAGCGCCCCGTAGAGAGCGCGGGGAACGGTGCGTTCCGGATTCTTCGCTTCGGGGGCATAGAGGGCCCCGGCTTCGAAGGCCTGGAAGCAGAGCATGGCGAATACGAACGCGATCGTCCACTGCCCAACGCTCAGGACATTCGGGGAGAATGCTTCCGCCGGGAACGCCCCGGGCAAGCCCTCCTTGGCGACGATGGCAATCACCAGGGCGGCCAGAATCAGCAGTTCGAGGCCGACAATCACAAAAGTAACCCGTGCGCTCAGGTCGATCTTCCGGTATGCCAACACGGTGACAATCAAAAGTTGGGCAACGAACCAAACCTGCCACGGGGCATTGATGCCGAAGCCAGCCAGGATCTCCTGGTTCACAACGGAGGTCACCGCGTAGATGCCGATGAGCAAGGTCGAATACGTGACGACGGCAATCATCGCGGATCCCACGCCTGTAGGCCGGCCGAGCCCCCGGGCGATGTAGTTATAGAACGCCCCGGGACGCGTGATCCTTCGGACCATTTGGACGTAGCCCACACAGAACAGTCCGATGATCAGTCCGGCGACAACGTACAAAAGCGCCGTTGAGGGCCCTCCGAAGGCCAAACCCAGCGGGAGCGTTCCGACGACGACGGACAACGGTGTGAGGGCTGCGACGATAAGGACGATGATCTTCGTGGACGTTAATGTCCGCTTTGCGGAGTGCGTTGTCTGCGGCACTTCGCCCGGGTGAGTGGGAATGGACATCGTTGTCCTCCTTTGAACGGGTTGTAAACAAATTAAGGATGTGACTTAGCGGGAGCGCAATTTATCCAGAGCGAAGGCCTTTACCTCCGCTTAGCTTCTGACTCGCACACGTTCCGGGTCGTGCACGGGGGTGGGGCGGACTTCCACGGCAACCTTGCGCTCACCGACACGGATGGTGAGGCGGGTGCCGACCTTGGCGAAGTCCTTTGGCAGTCGGGCTAGGCCGAGCGTGGTTCCGCCCAAGGCAGGAGAAGAGACCGCCATGTTGACGCGGCCGATGGGTTGTTCCTCGGCGTACAGGGCTGCGCCGTCCAATTCTTCCGGCGCGGCATCGGACACCACGCTCACCACGCGCAGGGGTGCAGTCTTCTTCCGCTCCCGCAATGCTTCCTGGCCGCGGAAAGGCGACTTATCGAGGTCGACCGTCCATCCCAGGCGGCACTCGAACGGCGTGATGTCCGGATTGTAGTCGACGCCGGCCAGCATCAGGCCGGCCTCGATTCGGGCCACCATGAGCGTCCCGCCGGCAAAAGGCACAACCCCCAAGTCTGTCTGGGAAAACACAGCCTCATACAGCGTTTCCGCGTTGTCCGCCAAGACCATCACTTCATAGCCGAGTTCGGCGGTGAAACCTAAGCGGAAGATGTCGACCGAGACGCCCGCCACCTTGGCGTCCGACAACAGGGAGTAGTAAGGGAGCGCCTCGTTGCTCAGGTCAGAGTCGGTAAGCCGCTGGAGCAGCGCACGACTGTTGGGCCCCTGGATCGAGAGGACGGCGAAGTCCTCCCTGCGTTCCCGCACCGTGGTCCCCGCCGGTGCCGCAGCCCGGAGTGCGTCTGTGACGTCCGGGTTGCCGCCCATGACCACGACTCTGTCAGCGTCGAGCACGCTCACAGTGACGTCATCCACCATGCCGCCGTCATCCGCCACGATGACGCCGTAGGCAATCCGGCCCACGCCGATGGCGTGAGCATCGCGGGAAAAGAGCGAGTCGACCACGGTACGCGCCTCGGGACCCTCGACGAACCACTTGTAAAGCATGGAGTAGTCCTGCGCGACGACGGTGTTCCGGAGCGCACGGTACTCGGTGTCCAGGCCTGCGACCGCCGTTGGCATCCTGTAGCCCATGACCTCTTCCCACTCGGTCACGTCCTCTTCGTACAGCCGGCTGAATGCCGTGCGGCGGAGGTTGTCGGTCATCATGGCTTACGTTCCTTTTCAGAAGGTTGCTGCGACTGCTTTCGATCAACCCAATCCAATGACCGGGCATCGTCCTTCGTTTTAATATGACACAGGTGCTCGTAAAGTGCATAGGGGTAAGCCGCACGCTTTAGTCTGCTCCTCGCCGGGGCCTGAAGTACTAGTGCACCGAGCACAGAAGAATCAGCGATCTCTGGCTCCGATGGACATATGGCGTGCCGCACCGATTGCCTAAAGTGCTTGCAACCCTCAGCACGGTTGTGCTCCACAACTAATGAGATGTGAGACGTCCTTGTCCCGGCGCTGAGCATGACCGACTGAACATCGACTGATTGGATGGACGCAGTGCACAATCCTCGCTATCTCGTTTTCGGCCTCGGGGCCGTCGGCACAGAAGCAGTGAGCTCACTTCTTCGGGATGGGGCCGAAATTGTTGGTGCCTTCACGCGCGCCAGCCATGTGGGGGAGGATGTGGCCGAAGTCCTTGGAATGCCGCCCTGCGGCGTGCGGGTGCAAGCGGCGGGGGACTTCCGGGCAGTGCCCGGCATGGCTGACATCGCGTTGTTCTTTACGACGACGGCGCTCACCGACCTGCTCGGCCCGGCGAAAGAGTGCTTGGCCAGCGGCATCAATGTGCTGACCATCGCTGAAGATGCAATGTACCCGTGGGACTTTGACGCAGGCACGGCCGCCGAGCTCGACGCCGCAGCCATCGCTGGGAACGCCACCCTGGTCGGCACTGGTGTCAATGAAGTCGCGATGGCTCAGATACCGGCGATGTTGGCGGGCATCGTTCCGGGCGTAAACCGGATAGAAGTCGAGTGCGTAGGCGACTTTGGAGCTTTCGGAGCTGAACTGCTGTCCTTCCTGCAAATCGGAGTCGAGCCGGCTGATTTCAAGCCGGGGACCGGTGGTGGCCAGGACGTCATTTCCCGACAGTGTGCCCACATGATTGCCGGCGTCATCGGTACGGAGGTGGTTACCGAGAGTATCTCCGTGGAACCTACAGTTGCGGCTTCGCCGATGAGAGTAGCGGCGCTGGGGGGCCACTTCCCGGCCGGGGTGGTCAGTGGATCACTGGAAAGGACAGTCGTTGCCACTGTTGCCGGTGTTGACATCGAAGTCCGCTTGATCGGGAAGGTTTTCGAAGCGGGAGACGAGGAGTATGCGCTGGCCACCGTACACGCTCCCTTGCTGCCCGAGCCCATCGCGCTCCGAATCAGCCCGCTGCCCGGAGTGGCATGCACTGCAGGCATTGCGCTAAGCCGGGTCCCCGACGTCCTTTCCGCTCCGGCTGGATATCTGCGCGCGGAGAAGTTGCCGAACCTGAGGTTTCGGGCCCCGCTGGCCTTCCAGTCGGTCACCGGTCAGTAGAGCGGCCCGCCCTAAGCGGCGGCAGGCACCGCCGGAGCGCGTCCATGCGGCTCCCGGGGTGTCTTGCCGCCTAAGCCGGGGCGATGATCCGGCGCAGAAGTGGCTCCACGTCAGAGGCAAAGAACATCGCGTCCTCCATGACCGACCGCAGCAGGATGCCTTCCAGCGTGTAACCCAGGAGGGCCGCCGTCTGCTGGTCGCAATAGGGTGCAACCACTTGGTCCATCCGCCACTCCCGAATCTCGGATCGCAATGCCGTACGGTGCAGCGTGCTCAGATACAGCCCGTACTCCAGCACCAACTGCTGATGCTGGCGGACGGTGACTTCTTCAATGAGGCTGGCCAGCCCGCCAGCAAGGCCCTGCGCCTCGACCAAGGGCTTGAGGATCTCGCCGAATGATCGCTGGTTGCGCTCGCGGATCATCCGGATGGTGGAGACTAGCAGGTCGTCTTTGTCGGCAAAGTAATACGTCGTGGACCCCAGCGGGACCTTGGCGGCATCGGCCACGGCGCGGAAGGTCAACGAGTCCACCCCATGCTCGGCTACAACGCGGGCTGCTGCCTCAATAATGCGCTGTCGCCGGGCGGGGTCGTTGGGCCTACGGCGGCCGGTTGTCGGAGAAAGAGTCACGAGATAACTGTACATACTCGGGAGTAGCTGCCCTATGACACGCGCAGCTATGCAAGAAGTACGTACGGCCAACTGGTAGCTACCCCCAAAGTTATCCGTCTCCGCTTCCGGAAGTTCTAGGGGCTGCTTCCGGCAGCTATGTCCGTTTTTTAAAATAAATCGCAAACCTCTTGTATTAACTCTGTGAGGTGCCTAACATCTTCAAGTATGTACAAAGGTACGCAAACGCTGATCAGGGAAAAAGCCTTGGACCCGATGGAATTCCGCCGCACGCTGGGGAGCTTCGCCAGTGGTGTCGTCGTCGTCACCACGGTCACTGAGGACGGTGAAGTCCACGGTATGACCGCCAATGGCTTCGTGTCGGTTTCACTCGACCCACCGCTGGTGCTGGTGTCAGTGGGAGAAAGAGCCAAGATGCATGGACACCTTAACCACCGCCCGCGCTACGGCATCAGCGTGCTGGCGGAAGACCAACTGGATATTGCCTCCCACTTCGCCGGCAAACCCGGGAAGACGCTGCCGCAGTTCACATGGGAAAACGGCATGGCCCTGGTGGACGGAGCCGTTGGCTACCTATCCTGCAGCATCGTGGACCGCCACCGAGCCGGCGACCACACCCTGTTCATCGGGCACGTCCATCAACACAGCCACACCGGCGGCGCCCCCCTCACCTTCCATGCCGGCCAGTTCGGCGCCCTCGCGAAAGGACCCACTTCATGACTATCGTCAACGAATCCACCGAAACCGCCCCTGTCGCTCCGGCCTCGACAGGACGGATGCAGACGGGCGACGAGTTCCTCGAAAGCCTCCGCGACGGACGCGAGGTCTGGATCTACGGCGAGCGTGTCGACGACGTCACCACTCACCCGGCCTTTCGGAACTCGGCACGGTCGCTGGCTTCACTGTTCGATGCGCTGCATGACCCCGAGACCCGCGACCGCACCACCGCGCCGACAGACACCGGAAGCGGGGGACTAACGCATCCCTTCTTTAAGTACGCCCGCACCAAGGATGACCTGCGCGCCAGCCGCGAGGCCATCAGGACTTGGCAGGAACTGGTGTTTGGCTGGATGGGCCGCACCCCGGACTACAAGGCCTCGCTGATCACCGGGCTGGGCGCCAACCCTGAGTACTTCGGCGAGTTCGCCGACAACGCCCGCTACTGGTACAAGGAAACCCAGGAACGCGTGCTGCACATCGGCCACGCCATTGTGAATCCGCCGGTGGACCGCTCCCGCCCCGCCGAGGAAGTCAAGGACGTTTACGTCCACGTGGAACGGGAAACCGACCAAGGCATTATTGTCAGCGGGGCCAAGGTCGTGGCTACCGGATCCCCGACCACGCAGTATGTCTACGTCTCCCACGCCGGTGCCCCGCTGAAGGACAAATCCCTCGCCATCACCTTCCTCGCACCGACAAACGGCAAGGGGATCAAAATGTTCTCCCGCGCCTCCTACGAATCTACGGCAGCCCGGGCCGCGAGCCCCTTCGACTACCCGCTGTCCTCCCGGCTGGATGAGAACGACGCCGTACTCATCTTTGACCAGGCGCTGATCCCCTGGGAGAACGTGTTGATCTACGACACGCAGCGGATGGCCGAGTTCGACACCGTCTCCGGGTGGGAAGGCCGGGCCGTCCTTCAGGCCTCCACCCGCTTCGGCGTCAAACTCGACTTCTTCGTGGGCGCGCTGAGCAAGGCGCTGGAAATCACGGGTGCCGGGCAGTTCCGGGGCGTGCAGGCTGCCTTGGGCGAAGTGATCGGTTACCGCCACGCCGTCAACGCCCTGCGCGATGGCATGATCGAGAACGCCACCCAGGGCTGGGGCGATGACCTGGTTCCCAACCGGGCATACGGGTGGGCCTACGCCTCCATGGCGTCCTCCATGAACCGGCGCATCCGCGAAATCATCGAGACGGTGGTTGCCTCGGGGCTGATTTACCTGAACTCAAACGCCGTGGACTTCCAGACCCCCGAGATGCGCCCGTACCTGGACCGCTACCTGCGCGGCTCCAACGGGAAGACCGCCTTGGATCGTTCCAAGACCATGAAGCTGCTGTGGGACTCGATCGGCTCGGAGTTTGGCGCCCGGCACGAACTGTATGAGCACAACTACTGGGGCCAGCCCGAGCTCTGCCACCTGACGCTCAACGAGTCGGCGCAGCAGGACGGCACGCTCGATCATGCGCGGTCGCTCGTGGAAAAGTGCATGGACCAGTACGACCTCAATGGTTGGACCAGCGACAAGCTCTTCTCGCCCGATGATGTGAACTTCATCAGCAAGCGCTGAGCGGTCTGCCTCTTCCGGCCAGACCGCGCGAGGCACAGCGAATGCGACGACGGCGGTGCCGCCCGGGGAATCCCACCCCGGCCGCGGCACCGCCGTCGGCGTCTGTACAACCCTGAAAGGACGGCTAGTCATGGCCAAAGACCCACAGCTTCCTGCGATCAGCGGGCCCGCGGGCGAGATGACGCCCCGTCTTCCGGAAGCTGGAGGAAACGTCGCCGGGGTCCATGCGGTTCCGCCGACCCCGTTCCTCGTGGTCGTGTTGGCCGCAGTCTCCGCCGTGCCCCAGTTGGCGATCGACATGTACCTTCCCGGGTTTCCCGAGCTGGCCCGGGAGCTGGACGCGGCGCCGTTTGCCGTGCAGCTGACCCTGACGGCCTTCCTGATCGGGCTTGCCGGTGGGCAGTTGGTCATTGGACCGTTGTCGGACCAGTTTGGTCGCCGTAAGTTGCTGCTGGCCGGCTCAGCGCTCTGCGCTCTTGCCACGGCGCTGTGCGCCATGGCCCCGATGGTGGAGGCGCTGATCGCCGCCCGCTTCCTGCAAGGGGCCTCCGGAGCCGCCGGGGTCGTTTTGGCCCGGGCCGTGCTGGCCGATCGTGCGTCGGGACGCCAAGCCGCGCGCCTGTTTTCGCTGATGATGGCTATCCAGGGCCTCGCCCCGATCCTTGCTCCTTTGGCTGGGGGCGCGGTAGTCCCGGTCCTTGGCTGGCGTGGAGTGTTCTGGGTGCTGACCATCCTCAGCGTGGTGCTGTGGCTGCTGGCGTTGCTGTTCATCCGGGAGAGCCTGCCGCTCGATCAGCGGCGGGCCGGTGGTGTGGCCGAATTGGTGTCGCTGATCAAAACAGTCCTGCGGAACCGCGCCTACATGGGATATTGCCTTGCCGTGGGCTGTGGCCTGGGCGCCTTGTTCTGCTATATCGCGGCGTCGCCGTTCATACTCCAGGAGACGTTCGGGCTGAGCCCGGGCTGGTTCTCCATCATTTTCGCGGTGAATTCCGGTGGTCTTGCCTTGGCTAGCCTCATAAGTGCCAAACTTGTCAACCGGTTCAGCCCTGTCACGGTTATGCTGCTGGGGCTGGCGCTCATGCTGGGAGGGTCGATGGTCTATGCCCTCCTGACGCTCACCGGCAGCTCGGGTCTTTGGGCCACGGTGCTGCTGTTTTTCCTCGTCGTGAGCAGCCTGGGACTTGTACTGGGCAACGCAACGGCGCTCGCGGTCGAACAGATCCCGCACGCTGCGGGCACGGCGATGGCGGTCATCGGAGCAGCGGAATACTCAATTGGCGCGGCTGCCGCTCCGCTCGTGGGCCTCGGCGGAGACGACTTGCAGATTTCGCTGGGTGTTGGCCTGCTCACCTGCACGCTCGTCGCTGCTGCTGGAGGCTGGGCCGCCGGTCGGCAGCGTAATTGAGAAGGTTGAGCATCGCTAATTGTGAACCTGTCGGCAGGTGGCTAACCAACGAGGGCGGGAACAGATGTACTGTCCCCGCCCTCGTGGCTTTCGCTCAACGACCGCTATCAACTATGTACGCGGCATTCCCTGATAACTGATCGCGGGCATGTCGGAGTGCTTGACCCAACCGGGGGCGGCCGCGACTAGATCGTGGAGACGATTCACTACCTGGCCAGTGACCTGGGCGGTGCCCTCCGAAAATGAGGTGCGCATATTCAGTGACGGCACGCCCTCAATTTCCCAGCTTTCGCCACTATTATGAACACCCGGCGCGAGGAAGCCCGTTACGGCAAACTCCAGCACCGGCTCACCGGCATTCACGGGGTCGCGGCGGACAGTGTCACGGAGACCGATGATTTCCCCAACCTCGATCTTGCGGTCGAGTGCCCAGGACCATGTCGCGGTCTCGGCAAGAATATATTCGGTTGACACCCGACGGGGTGCATCGGAAAGTCCGAGGTGGTCGGCCACGGCGTCGAGCGCGGGAAGGGCGAACGGGGGATGCGGCATGTTCTCCTCCCATTCGAGATTCACCGTGCCCGCGTTGGGCTGACTGCCAATACCCATCGAAGCGAGGATTTCCGGGCCGCACGTGTCAGGGTTCCAGGTGGATTCCCAACGAATTGCATCGACACGGTGTGCAACCCCGGCCAACTGCATGCCGAGGCCAATCCAGAAGGCGTCCTCGTGCCCGCCGCCGTAGATAGAAACCCCGTGCTCTTTCGCGAGGGCGTCGAGCCGCTTCGTCTCGTCGGGGCTGGTCCGCCAAGGGTGGGAGGCCTCTTCGGCGATGGTGATGACATTGGCTCCGGCGCGCACCGCGCGCTCAACGAAGGGTGCATGATCGGTGATAAAGCTGTTTACGGTGAGCACGACCACGTGAGGGCGCGTCCCTAGCAGCGCGGCGTCCGCATCGTCAGTCACGATAACCCCCAGCTCACGATCGATGCCGATCACTTCTCCAAGGTCCTTACCGACCTTCCCAGAGTTACGCGCGATGGCCGCGACGATCGGAACGTTGCGCTCGACGAGCATCCTCGCAATTTCCGCGCCCATAGTGCCCACGCCATACACTGCAACCTTGAACGTCACATCTGCTCCTCAATTGTGCTTTTGCCGCCTAATGCATGGGAGCGCTAAGGTTGGGCGCTCCCGGGTGCGAGGGGCAGCCCAAGAGCGCAACAACGGCTGGCTCTTGGGCGGCCCCTCATCGGTTCAGACCCGCCCCGGTCCTCACCACTCCGGAGTGAATAGGTCCGCGTTCTCCTGGGTGATGATGCGGGGCAGCTCCGGGAAGATGTCATTCACGTTGAGCCCAGGCTGCTCGATCTCCTTGCCTTCGGCGGCATCGATGGCCCTGAGGGCAGCTTGGTAGCCGAGCTCGTTCGGGAAGAGCGGCACCGTGCCGTACATGTCACCGGCCTCGACGGCGGCGAGGCCGCGCTTACTGGCACCGTCACCGATGAGCTTCACCTTGTCGACGAGCCCGAGTTCCTCGAGCACCGGGATCATAGCCACGGTCGTCGTGTCGCCAGACCCCGTGTACACAGCGGTATCCTTGTTTGCCCGCAGGAGGTCTCCGCCGGTGACCACAGCTGTCGCAGCATCATACGAGTCCTCGCCCCACGCTACGAATTGGATGTTCGGGTGGTCCTTAACCCGCTCCTGCCAAGACTCCACTCGGATGTTCTCGGGAGTGTAGCCCTTGAAACCGATGACGGAGACAACCTTGCAGGGATCGATGCCTTCGCACGCCTCGACGACGATATCGAACATCTGCCCGTAATATTCCTCGGGGTTGAGCACGACGGCCCCGGCTTGGCCCTCGATCTGGATCTCTGTGCTCTTGGGGTCAGGTCCGAGCGCCGTCCAGGCCGAAACCACTTCAATGCCGGCCGCAATGGCGTCCTCGGCGCAGACCGTGAGGGTCTGTCCGTTGGAGGCATCAATGACAAGCGAGTCGTAGCGACCGGCAGCTATGATGTCCTGGCAAAGCTTGTCCTGCGTCTCAGCAGAAGAGTCCTCGGCGTTGAAGATCGTTACGTTTGCACCGCGCTCCTCGGCTGCCCGCTCGATGCCGGCGAGCTGGGCTTGGGTGAAGTCTGAGATGTGGCCGACGAGATACGCCAGCTCGACCCCTTCGTTCGCGGGCTGCTCGGTTCCTGTATCTCCAGCAGACGAGGCCGAGCAGCCCGCGGCCGCCAGTCCGACCGCCAGGGCACCAGCTGCTAGGGTCGTCGTGCGCATTGCTACCCTGATTTTCATGTGGTTCCTATCTGATTGTTGGTGTGGGAGGCCGCGGCACTGCGGATCCCGTTGATCGAGGTCAAGCGGGGAAGGTTCAGTCACGCCGGTTACGCCGGCCCCATACATCGAGCATCACGGCGAGGATGATGACCGCGCCGGTGAAGATCTTCGAGTACAGCGGATCGAATCCGAGCAGGTTGAAGCCGTTGTTGATCAGGGCGAAGAGCATCACTCCAACGACCGTGCGCCAGATAGCGCCGGAACCGCCCATGAGGGACGTGCCGCCGACAAGAACGGCGGCGATCGCGTCGAACTCAAGACCGACTCCGGATTGGGCGTCGACACTCAGCGTGCGGCTCATGGTGATGAGTCCTGCGAGAGCGGCTGCACCGCCACCTATTACATAGGTGATGGTGCGCACCCGGTTTACCGCGACGCCGGAGAGCCTGGCCGCCTGGTCGTTGCTTCCGACCGCGTAGATGTGGCGCCCGAACACGGTGAAGTTGAGCAGGAACCCGCAGATGAGCGCGAATGCGATGAAGATCAGGATCGGGGCACGCACGTCGAAAAGGATCGGGGTCCGGGCAAGGCCGCTAAACGCCTGTGTAGTAACAACGACGATGAAGCCGCCGGTGATCACGTAGGCGAAACCGCGGTAGACGAGCGACATCGCCAGCGTGGCGACAAAGAAGTTGATGCGACCCGCATTGACGATAAAGCCGTTGACGAGGCCGAATAGGAGTCCGACACCGAGTCCGGCGGCCACGCCGAGCGTGACGGACTCCGTCGTATTCATCACCAGGCCCGCCGTGATGGCGGCAAAGCCGTAGATGGCGCCGAGTGAGAGGTCGAAACCGCCGGCGATCAAGGTTAGGGTCATAGCGCAGGCCATGATGCCGACAGCTGCGTTCTGGTTCAGAATGTTCAAGAGGTTCCCCGTGGTGAGGAATGCATCAGACGATGCCGCCATCCCGATGAAGAGCACTACCGTAGCGAAGACAATGCCGTATTCGCGCAGTATCTCCGGTACCCGGCGGCCTAGGTGTTGCTTCGTCTCCTTGCCATTCGACTTCAATGTGCGGGCCGTCGCTTCCGAGGCGAGCGACGGCGGGGTGGTGGATGTAGGGGTCACACTCTCTCCTCTATGAATGCGTCTGCATTTGTTGCCGTGCTCGCCTGTGGAGCGACTTTGTCGAAGGCTGCTGCGAGCACAGCCTCCTCTTGTGCCGGCAAGTCTCCGGTGAATTCCCGCACGATTCGTCCTCGGCTCATCACGTAGGTGCGGTCCGCGAGGCCTAAAATTTCCTCAAGTTCGCTGGAGATCACCAAAATCGCCATGCCGTTGGTGGCCAGATTGCGGAGAACTTGATAGATGGACGATTTCGCGCCGATGTCGACGCCCCTCGTGGGCTCGTCGACAATAAGCAGCCGTGGGGAGCGTGCCAGCCATTTAGCCAGCGCCACCTTCTGCTGGTTGCCACCTGAAAGGGTTGAGACGGCTTCTGCGGGGGAGCCGGCTTTGATGCCGAGCTCCTTCATGAGCGTCTTGACTTTCACGCTCTCTTGCCTCCGACTGATGAGCCCGGCGATGGAAAGCCGTGAGAGCGCTGAGATGGAGATGTTCTCCCGCACTGAGCGGCCCATGAGCAGCCCCTGCGTCTTACGGCTTTCCGGGACCAACGCAACACCTTGGCGGATGGCATCACGGGGTGAATGGGCGAGCATCTTCCTTCCATCGAGAAGGATGGTGCCGCTGTCGATCGGGTCTGCGCCGAACAAAGCCCGTGCAGTCTCCGTTCGCCCACTACCGACAAGCCCTGCGATTCCGACGATTTCTCCGGCCCGGACCTCTAGCGACACGTCGTCGATGACACCGTGGCGCGTTAGCCCGGAGACGCTGAGGACCGTTTCCTTGGGGACATCTGCAGTCTTCTTTTCTGGGAATACCGACTCGATCGATCGACCGAGCATGCCGAGTACGAGAGAGTCCTTGGTCTCCGCGCTGGCCGGCGCCGTGCGTATCCAGAGTCCATCCTTGAGGATCGTTGTCGTGTCGGCGAGACTGAGCACCTCATCGAGAAAGTGGGAGACGAACACGACCGTTGTTCCCTGGTCCCGCAGATCCCGGACAATCGCATGCAAGTTCTCCGCCTCGACCCGGGACAATGGAGCCGTGGGCTCGTCCATGACGACAAGCTCGGCGTTACGTGCCAGAGCCCGCATCACTTCGATGCGTTGCTGATCGGCGACGCGCAGCTCCCCGGCGCGGGCGTGCGGGTTGAGGTCTTGAAAGCCATAGCGGTCCGCCAACGCGGCGTAGCGAACGAGCGCCTCGCGACGGCTCGTCGTTCCTAGCCTCGAGCGTTCGGTACCGAGAAAAACGTTGTCGAGCACGGAGCGGTGCGGGAGAATGGCGAGTTCTTGGTCGATCATGGCGATGCCATCCCTGATCGCCTCGCTCGGACGCCGGTATCTTACTACCCGTCCGTCCACGGTGACGCTCCCGCCGTCCGGGAGGATCGATCCCGCGATGACCTTCCCCAAGGTCGACTTCCCGGCGCCGTTCTCGCCAACGAGGGCATGGATCTCGCCCCGCTTAATGACGACGTCGACACCCCCCAGCGCCACCACGCCCCCATAGCGCTTCTGCACTCCTTTAATGACGACGTGATCGGCCCTGGACTGGACCGCACTCGTATCCTGACGTTCCACGAAATGCCTCTCTGCGCGTCTGAAACCCGATGTGTGTGGGCGTCCGAGCCTGAAATGCGACCCACGTCACATCAAGTGCGTTTATTATGGCATGCACCACGTCCACTTTAGTAGTACGAGATAGAACTGTGACCTTAGCGGTGAAGCGCCCAAAGCTGCCCGCCGACAGGCGGCCGGATGCGGAACACAAGCCGCCTCCGTCGCTGAGCGAACGAGTGTCCGCGTCTCACACGAGCCGCAACGGCAGGCTTCGCCTGTCAAGGGACCCTTTGCCAGGGAAGGTCTGCGCAGCCGGATCAAGATGCGGCATACTCGAACTGTGCACACAAAGATCGCAACCTGCCGATTGGCGGGGATGGAGTTGGTCAGCTCCGACCCCGCCGCCAGTTCGGATTTCTATGCCTGGCTGATCGGTTCAACAGACGTCGATGCCGGTGCGTGGGACGCGGCCGCAATGCTGCGGGCGCGTGGCATCTTCGCTGTGACGGAGCAGCATGCGGACGGACCGAACTCCGGTTGGATCCCGTTCTTTCACCTGGCTGACGCCGCAGCGGCAGGAAGCCGTTCCGCCGCAGCCGGGGGAGCGGTGCGAAGCATTGTTCTTCCCGGCGGCGATGAACGTACCTACGTAGTGGACGGCCAGCACGTGTGGACGGGCATTGCAGACACAGGTTCCGTCAGCGGAGCGGGCGTCGGGCAAACGAACGTGGATTATTCGACGAAAGACACGCGGTCAGCCGCCGACTACTACCAGTCGGTTCTGGGTGTAAATCGGTTGGACGTGGTCGACGATCCTTACGACTTCCGGCTGCTTTACGATGACCGTCGGATCGTGGCAGGTCTCGTACAGTTCGGCGGCTACTTCATGGAGGCGGGAGAATCGGGGTGGCTCGTCTACTTCGATGTTGCCGACGTGGACCTCGCCGTCGCAAGGGCGGTTGAGGCAGGTGCCCGGATCATTGTGCCCGCCAACAACAGCACGATGAACCGCTATGCGGTGCTCCGCGATCCCTTTGGCCAGACGTTCGGGCTCAGCCGCTACTACGAGGCCGATGACAGGATTGCGGTGACGGTGGAAGCCGGGGGTATCAGGGGCTTGCTTGACGACTTCGTCGACTTGGGCGGGCTTGGCTAGGGACTACAGTTCCTGCAGGCCGGTCAGGGCCTGAAGCGCAAGCCACAGGTTGGTGATGTGGCGGGTCGACGTGACGTCGTAACCCAGCAGTTCGTGGATCTGCCGTAAGCGGTACCGAAGTGTGTTGCGGTGAATAAATAACGCCTCAGCAGTCTCCGCAAAGGAACGGTTCGACGACAGGAAAGCCTGCAGCGTGGCCACCAGTTGCGTTCCATGACCGCTGTCGTAGTCGATCAATGGTTTTAGCGAGGCCGTGGCTAAATCCGACAACGGCAGCGTGGTGTTGGTCAGCACGAGCAGTTGGCCAAGGTCCACGATCTCGGGCCGCCGGACTCCCGGGCCACCGGAGGCTGCCGACAAAGCCTCGAAGTAGCCTGCCCGGATGCCTGCCGCACCGGTGTGGACAGAACTGACACCCACGGACCCGTCGGTGCCCACCTCCTGCATATGGCTCAGTAATGACGCGGCAATCCGGTCCACCATTGGGTCTTCGGGCACGAGCATGAGGATGCGACCGTCGACGACGACCCGTACAAAAGGCTCATGCTGGTTGCTCAGCAGAGTATGTATGTTCCAGGGCACGGAGAGCAGTCGTTCGCGGCGCATGTTCGCTTGGCCGAGCAGCACGCGGTAACGGGACTCGGGATCAAAGCCAATGCTGCGGAGCCGGCTCCGCGCTTCCGCTTCCAAGACGCGGTGATGGATCAGGTCGTCCATGACATGCTGCGTGAGCTCGCGTTTCCCGTCCTGGCGGGCACGCAACCGGCCAATCTCCAGGGTGACCAGGTCGACGGCCGCTGCCAGGAGTCGTCTCGGGGGTGTCGGCTCGTGGACGGCAAGAATCGCGACGGCCTCATTGTCCACGAAGACCCGCGCCGCTGCGACCGGCAGGGCGGAATCGCCACCGAGGCTCGCCTCCAACACCAGAGGGTAATTCCAGATGGTACGGGACGGTGAAGCAGCCAGGGTGTTGCCGTTGATATCGAACAGCGCACTGTCGGCACCCAGGGCCTGCCGCAGCGCCGCGACGATGCTTTGCAGTCCGCCCTGACGCGCGGCACGGATCAGAGTCCAGACGCCGGATTCGCCCGCGCCCTGGTCCAAAGGTGTACCGGCCTGCTGGGCAGGACGCACGGCATGTTGGCCTAGGTCAGCAGGAGGGTCTTCAGTTTTTCCAGACACCGACGCATCCATCTTCTGTGTTCCACGCACTGCCATGGCAGCGCCTCGTCGAACAAATTGTGCTTCAGGCACCATCCCGGAGTCAATGATTGTCTTCGCCGGACATTGTTTGTGACGTCGGGCACTCCCAGACTTGAGGGAAAGTCACATCCCGTGATGCGCAAGGAGATCCCTATGACACGAGCATTTGTCGCCACAGCACCCGCCCAGTCGGCATCGGAGAAAACCGCCGCCAAACCAGCAGTGGCCACCGGAGCATCGGTCGAGCCGGGCTTGGCCGGACCGTTCAGCCTTCAAGTTCCAACAGAGAAAGACCCGCGGATTCGGTACGAGCTCGAACGGCTCCTTGAACGCGCCCGTGAGATTCGCGCAAAGCTGCGGGAAGCGCAGGCCCAGACGGAAGTCGATGGACAATACTCACAGGAAGTGCATGAGTACTTCCTGGAGCATGGTTTCTATCGGATGCTCCAGCCACAAATGTTTGGGGGCTTGGAGTTGGGGGTTTCGGCCTTCTACCAGGTGATCGCCGAGGTAGCGCGTGGCTGCCCTTCAACTGCTTGGTGCCTCTCGTTGTCCTCGGGCCATGCTCTGACTCTGGGATCATTCTTCGAAGAGCGGGCTCAGCGCGAGGTGTTCGGCGCCCACGGACACATCATCTGTCCGGCCAGCGGCAACAGTCAGAACACAACAGTGGAGCGCGTGGATGGCGGCTGGGAAGTCACCGGGTTCTGGCGGTACTGCTCCGGGGCGCCGTACTCCACCCACTTCATGGCCACGGCCTTCCTTCCCGGCTTGCAGCCTGACGACCCCGAACGACGGGTTTGGATGATCCTGCGGAGAGAGGACTACGAAGTCCAGGACGACTGGGGCCGTGTCATCGGAATGCGCGGTTCGGGATCGAACAGCATCAAGGCGGAGAAAGCCTTCGTCCCCGATTACTGCATCTCGGAGGAAAAGTGGACCGCCTCCAACCTGGGCGAAACCGTCGGGTCGAAGCTGCACAACAACCCGGTCTATGCCGGGACGTTCTTCGGGTTTGCCGAGGGTGAGGTCGCCTCCACGTCCGTCGGGCTGGGCTACGCGGCGGTCGACGAGTTCGAAAAAATTATCATGAAGACCCGGCATCCGTGGATCAAGGATGGGTCCATACGTGGAGATTATGAGGAATGGCAGCGGGTCCTGGGTATGGCCATCTCGTACGTCGACGGGGCGCAGTCCATTCTGGTCAACAGCTCCCGGCTATACGAGGAATATGCTGCACGGTCGGCCGCCGGCATCGAAGCATTTGATGAATCACGTTCGATGAGGCTGAACGGCGTGTACTTCGTGGTTGAGGAGTTAGTCTGGAAGGCCGTTGAACTGATGTTGCGCAACGCCGGCAGTCAGAACAGCGCGGACGGTGCCCCGTTGCAGCGCTACTTCCGGGACATACTGACCACCCGGACCCGCACGGACACCTTCGAGTTGTTCTCCGTCAACACGGGCACCTCCCACCTCCGCGCCTGACCAGCCCAGCCGGCTTTTGTCTTGTCCCGCCCATGCTCCTTGGGCGGGACAAGACGCGTTTAACGGGCTGACTGACGGTCATCCCAAGTTTGGGTTATAGGCCAAAAAGTGTGTCTGGCTCAGGTGTGTCATGTTCTGATGGCTCATCCTGAGCATGCCCGGTGGCCTTCTTCCGCAATGGCCGCGGCATCGAATAGGGCCGGTCCGAGCGGTTGCTCTTCGATTTCTCCCATTGTGGTTGTCACCGGTCCTTAGTGTTCCGGCCGGATCAGTTTCCAGGGCGGTCCAGGGTTCGCGCTGCGCTGGTAGAGGTACCACTCGACGGCGCGTTGGCGGTGCGCTGCCGGCAGGCCGCGGTGGTTGCGCAGCAGGTGGCGGATTCCGGCATTGATACCGCCCTCGATGCGGTTGGTGGTGGAAGCATCTGCAGAGTGGCCAGGTCGGCTGCAGGTAGGTGAAGAGCACTTCCTGACGGACGCAGCGGGCCATCAGCTGGTAGGCGCGGCGGAGTCGGTAGTGGGTGCACCACCAGGTTTGGTTCGTTGAGGCTTGCTCGCGATCGCCGGCGGTCATGTGATCGGCTGGCAGTGGTGTGACACCGAGAAAGCCGCAGCCTGGACTGCACCTTTGGAAAAGTTCCAGCACCGAACCGGGACGAGGCCTTGGCCTAGCTGAAAGCACTGAACGCCTGGCACGCGACCCACAAAGACCTTCTCGCTGAACGCACTTACCGCGGAACCGGTCCCGCACCCAGGCATGCCAGCACCAGCCGCCGGAGAGGTAGATCCCGTCGAGCTGGACTGGACCGTGGCCCGGACCCGGGGTACGCCAAACCGGATTTAGCCGCACCAGCACGGGGAAGCAGGCGCTACCGGCCACACATTAATGGGCTATAACCCCAGGGTTTCTGAGCTTGTGCACGGGGCACAACGATCGGGGGTTTATCTGTCGAAGGCTACATCGCTTGGCATAGCCGCCAAGTACAAACTTGAGATAACAATCAAGCACGTCCCTCAGTCAGAGGAGCAGGAGTAAACCATGACAGCTAGCATGACCGATCAGAGCATTAACTTTCGACAGGATGCCTTGAGGGCGGACGCGAAGCAGGTCTTTGCCCAGTTCCCCAGCGGCGTAGTGGCCGTCTGCGCGGTCCTCGAGGGGGGCAACGCCGGCTTCGCCGCTTCGTCCTTCCAGGCGGTGTCCTGGGACCCAGCCTTGGTTTCCATTTGCGTCCAGAACGACAACAACACCTGGAATGCTTTGCGGTCCAGTGAACGGATCGGGATTTCCATCCTGTCAGAAGACCAGGGTCCGCTGGCCTGGCAGTTGTCTTCCCGGAGCCGGGACCGCTTCGACGGAGTGCAGACCCGGGCTTCCTCGGGCAGGGCCCTGTTTATCGATGGCGCAGCCGCCTGGATGGAGTGTTCCATCCATCAAGAGATTCCGGCTGGAGACCACACCCTCGTCTTGTTTTCGGTGCACCACCTGGGCACCGCAGACCAGCCGCCCATGGTCTATCACCGGCAGTCCATCGGACGCATCGTGGCCGCCTGACTGCCACAGGAGGGACTCCCACGGGCCGGAACTGCCTGCTCGCGCTCTCGCTTCCCTGCTGTGGTTCAAGGGCGATCGGAAACGGCTTGGTCCCGTCAGCACATGATCTGTCGGGACCAGACCGTTTAAATCGCGCTTGAGTCGAGCTGGACGGTGGAGGGCTGTTGTTTGGAGTGGTCCCTGAGGTCGTATCCGGTGGGCGGGCCCGATGGCGAACACCGGTTTCGTGTATGACAGCGTGGCGCCGTCATCGAGGGGCGGCGGTCCTGGCGGCCCCGCCAGCAAGCAGCCTGTCCACATCGGTGTACAAAGCCGCGGCCAGATTCCGGAGCGTGCTCAGGGTCGGGTTGCCGAAGCCTGACTCTATCTGCGACAGCGTGGCCTTCCCGATGCCCGAACGCTCCACAGTTGATTCAGCATCAGCGTGCGCCGCTCGCGCCTTGGCACGTTGCGGGCGAGGTTGGCGCTCAGATCGGGTTTCATGGCTCCTTGTTGTCCCAGGCAGGAGATGTATCGGAATGAAGTATTCCACCAACGACGGCGCCGGCTGCCATTCTTATCGAATAGCAGCCGGCGCGATCAATGGTGCGGAGCCCCGGGGCATATTGCGCGTTTTCCCGCTGGCCTAGGGAAAGCGTCAGAGGCGAACCAGTTTCAGGTTGGCAAATTCGTCCATGCCCCACGGACCCAACTCGCGGCCGAAACCAGACTTCTTTACCCCGCCGAAGGGCAGGTCGGGTTCGGAGTCCGGGGCCTGGTTGATGAACACCATGCCGCACTCCAAGCGCTCCGCTAGGTCCAGCGCCCGCTGTTCATCGGTGGTGAAGATAGAGGCCCCCAATCCGTAGGGGGAGTCGTTGGCGAGGGCGACGGCTTCGTCTTCGTCCCGCACCGGATAGACCACGATGGCCGGGCCGAAGAGTTCCTCACGGAAAGCGCGCATCCCTTCCACGACGCCGGTCAGCACGGCGGGCGCCACGAAGGCCCCCGGACCTTCCAGGCGCCGGCCGCCGGTGTGCAGGGTGGCTCCTTGCGTCACCGCATCTGCAATCTGTTCGGCCAGCTCGTCTGCCGCTGCCGCCGAGGACATCGGGGCGATCGTCGTTGCCGGGTCGGAGGGGTCACCGGGCACCAGGCCGCGGGCCAGGGCCGAGATCTCGCGCACGAAATCGTCGAAGATCCCCTCCGCGACGATCATTCGTTTGGGGGAGTTGCAGGCCTGGCCCGCGTTGCTGAGTCTGGCGCGGAATGCTTTGCGGGCGGTGGCCGCCACGTCGTCGCTGTCCAGCACAATCAGTGGATCCGATCCGCCGAGTTCCAGCACCACCTTCTTCAGGTGGCGCCCGGCGATCTCGGCGACGGCGGCGCCGGCGCGTTCGCTGCCGGTCAGCGAGACGCCTTGGATCCTGTCGTCGGCGACGATCAGTTCGGTTTGGGTCGTGGCGGCGTAGAGATTGGTGTACACGCCGGCCGGAAGCCCCGCATCCAGCAGGACTTCTTCAATCGCTTGGGCGGAGGCGGGGCAGCTGGACGCGTGTTTAACCAGCAGGGTGTTGCCCAGCACCAGGTTCGGCGCCGCGAAGCGCGCCACCTGGTACAGCGGGTAGTTCCACGGCATGATGCCCAGCAAGGCACCTACCGGCCGCTTCTTAATCAGCGCCCGGCCCCCGCTGCGGGGTGCGAACTCCTGGTCAGCCAGCAGCGCCGGGCCTTCGGTTCCGTAGTAGTCGAAGATGCTGGCGACAATGGACAGCTCGCCTTTCGCCTCCGCCAGGCGCTTGCCCATCTCTTGGGTGATGATGGCCGCCAGCTCGTCGGTGCGCTCCGTAAAGAGTTCGCCCGCGCGCTTCACCCTGCGTGCCCTTTCGGCAACCGGTACGTCCCGCCACTGCAGGTATGCCTCATGGGCCGCCGCAATTGCCGCCACGACTTCCGCGTCCGATGCGGTAGGCACGCTCTGCAATACCTCTCCCGTGGCCGGGTTGGTTACTGCGAAACTGTTCTTCGTGGCAGCGGTAGGTGTGGGGGTCATGGGATCCTTTTCGATGTGAGATCGGTTTGGCGGATGGGCATCGCCGGATGCCTCCCCCGCGGACCTGTCAGTGTTGAAGTGCGGTCGCTGGTTCCTGGCGGTGCTGCCGGAAGCGGTTGGCCGCTCTGGCAAGAGCTCTGAGCAGCTTGAGGCCTTCCGGGTCGAGACGTTCCTCGGGGTGCCATTGCACCCCCAGCGTGAAGGCATCGCCGGGAGCCTCGATGGCTTCGATGACGCCGTCGTCGAAATGCGCCGAGGCGACGAGTCCGTCTCCGAGAGTTTCCACCGCCTGGTGGTGGTGCGACGCAATGTCGAAGGTAGTCGAATCCAAGACATTCTCCAGCAGGGTGCCGGGGACCACGGACACCGAGTGGGAAGTAAACTCGCCTACCACGTTGCGGTGCGGGGTCATGTCCAGCCGGTCGGCAAGATGCTGTTCCAGGGTGCCGCCGCAGGCAACATTCAACACCTGCATGCCGCGGCAGGCGCCAAGCACCGGCATGCCTCGCCGGCGTGCTCCGCGGACCAACGCGATTTCGAGTTCGTCACGGACCCGCAGCGGCTTGTCGTTGAGCGGGTGGTTGGAGCGACCGTACAGGCCGGCGTCGAGATCCCGGCCGCCGGCGAGGAAGACGCCGTCGGCCAAATCCAGCAGCCGTTCGGCGTTATCCCGCAGCACCTCGGTGGGTGGCAGCAGCAGCGGCATGCCGCCCGACTGCTCCACAGCATGGATATACGTGTGCGGCAGGGCATCGTTCGGGATGTCCGACCAGGCCCCGGACGTGACGGACTTGCGGTCCGCCACGACCAGGATCACCGGAGGGGTGCCGTTCACGACGCCCCCAGCGTGGAATGCTCCAGCGGGGAGAGGTCATGCCAGCAAGTGACTCCCCAGGTGGTTGCCAGCCAGACGGCGTCGGCGCCTTCGTCCGCCCCGTGCCAGTGGTTTTCATCGACCGGGGTTTCAACCAGGGTTCCCGGGGCGATGCCGGTGTGTTCGCCGTCGTTGTTTCCCACCCTGCCGGTGCCGCTGACCAGGTAGAGCAGCTGCCCGCCGGGGTGGGAATGCCAGTTTGTCACCGCGCCGTCGTTGAAATGCACGCGGGCAATGTCGGGATCACCGTCTTGGGCGGCTTCGAGGATCATCTCCAGCTGCACCGGCCCCGTGAACTTCCCGCCGTAGACGTAGTCCTTGTTTCCTGAGGCGATGAGTTTCATGGCATTATGCCTCGGCGCGTACAGGGTTGCTGATCGTGCCGACACCGGCGACGGTCACCTCGACGACGTCGCCGTCGCGCAGGTAACGCGGAGGCTTGCGCTCGTCGCCGACTCCGCCGGGAGTCCCGGTAGCAATGACGTCGCCCGGCTCCAGGGTCATTCCGCGGGACAGGTACTCGATCAGCGTCGGGATGTCGAAGATGAGGTCCCGGGAGTTGCCCTTTTGCATGGTCTCGCCGTTGATGACGGTCTGCACGTCCAGCGCGTCCTTGTCCACGGAATCCACGCTCGCCACAACCGGACCGAGGGGAGTGAACGTGTCAAAGCTCTTACCCAAGGTGAACTGCTTCATGGGGGTCTCAAGCTGGGCACGGCGGCCGGACACATCGTTCAGGGCGGTGAAGCCGCCGACGTAGTCCCAGGCATCCTCCTTCGCCACGCGATAGCCGCGCTTGGAAATGACGATGCCGACTTCGCCTTCAAAGTCAGGGCGGGTTTCCTCGCGGGGAATCACGATGGTGTCGTTGGGGCCGGTGATGGAAGAAGGGAACTTGGCGAAAACCACGGGTGCATCCGGGTGCTTGAGGTTGGTTTCCTCAACGTGCGACTGGTAGTTCAAGCCAATGGCGATGAGCTTGCCGGGGTTGGTCGGCGCGAGAACCTTGACGTCCTGCAGCGGGTACTTCGCCCCGGACGCATTGTTGATGGTGTTCCAGGCTTCGGCCGAGCCGTCGAAGCCGACAGCCGGTGCCGCGCCTGCGTCAACAATGGTTTCGCCGTCCAGGCGCCCAAACCGGACTTCGCCGGCGCTTGTTGCAAAACGGATTGCCTGAGTCATGAGAGACCTCCGGTAGATGTGAAGCGGTTGGTTACTTTAAGAGTATATAGAGCCTTGTAAAAAAGACAAGGGACGGTCCCATAGCCCCAGGCTCTCGGGGCTGTAGGGCAGCGCGGGCACGTGCTTACGTCGGCTGAGCGTGCTCAGGGCACCATCGCCGGGCCAAGCGCGGAGGAAGCGCCTCGTTTCTGCTCAAAAGTCCGAAATCCCGGCGGCTTTAGGAGGATAAAGTTACTCTCATCAGAGCTTGATATTGCGGCAACGAAACCCAGCGGGATCGAGGATGGACAGATGAACGACCATATAGAGGCGCTTTCGGCCAACGTGCGGCGCCTGCGGGAAACCCATGGTCTTTCGCTGACCGAGCTGGGGGAACGCTCCGGAGTGGCCAAGGCAACCCTCTTCAAGGTCGAGCGGGGACAGACCAACCCGACGCTGGAAACCATGCTGGCTATCGCCCGCACCTTCGACGTGCCGCTGCCCGACCTGATCGCGCTGCCCGAGCGCGCTCCGGTCGAGGTGGTTCACGATGGCGAGGGCGAAGATATCTCGGACTCCGCTTCGCTGGGGCACATTCTGCGAAGCCAAGTTATTGGAGCCGGCACGTTGGAAATCCACGCCCAATCCTTCAAGCAGGGTGCCGATGAGGTGTCCCCTTCGCACGGCGCCGGTGCCCGCGAGCATGTCTTCGTGCGCTCCGGCAAAATCCGGTTGGGGCCAGTCGGCCATGAGGTCCTCCTGGGCGAAGGGGACTACGCGACCTACGCCGCGGACAGAACGCACCGGTGGCAAGCGGAGGGCGGCGACGCTTCTGTATGGATCGTCCATACCTTCCCCCGGGCCGCAGCCTTCAACGAACGCCAATAGGCACAAGGGCAGAGCAGCCCCGGCCGAATCAGCCGGGGCCGCTCTGCCCTTCTCCTGGACCGGGGGACGCCATCCCGGGCAGCCAACGCCCTACTGCGGGCCCTTGCGCATCAAAAGACGACCGTGGTGTTGCCGTCGCGCATCACGCGGTCTTCGCAGTGCCACGTGACCGCACGCGAGAGCACGCTCCGTTCGACGTCGGCCCCAAAGCGCATGAGCTCCGCGGTGCTGTCCCGGTGGGAAACCCGGATGACGTCCTGTTCAATGATGGGGCCTTCGTCCAGGTCCTTGGTCACGTAGTGCGCCGTCGCCCCAATCAGCTTCACGCCCCGGTCCTTGGCCTTTTGATAGGGGCCGGCGCCGATGAAGGCAGGGAGGAATGAATGGTGGATGTTGATGACGGGAACGCCGACCTCGTCGAGAAATTCGGCGGAGATGATCTGCATGTAGCGGGCGAGTACCACCAAGTCCACGTTCCCCCGCAGCAACTCCAGGTGCCGTTGCTCGGCATCCTTCTTGTCACCTGCAACGGGAACGTGGAAGTACGGTATGTCGAAGGGGCGGACCTGGTGGGCGAGATCGGCGTGGTTCGAGACGACCATGACGATCTCCATGGGGATTTCGCCCCGGCGGTGACGCCACAACAGGTCCAGCAGACAATGATCGGTCTTGGAGGCAAAGATGGCTACCCGCTTGCGTTTTTCGGCAGCGGTCAACTGCCACTCCATTCCCCACGGAACGGCCAGTTCAGCCTCGATTTCCGCGCCAAGCCGATCCCGCTTGGCTTCGAAGCCCGGCAGGTGAAAAACCGTTCGCTGATACAGAGTGCCGTCCTCGACGCCCGTCGTGAATTGGTCCAGGGACACGATGTTGGCGCCGTGCCTCCTGAGCAGATCGGCGACCTTGGCGACGATCCCTGGTTGGTCCGGGCACTTGATAGTGAGCCGCCCGACGTCCGCGGTATCGGTCGGGGACATCGGTCTGGCGGGCAGGGTGGAAGCAGGCGTTGGCAAAGCGATCACCTCTCGAATCAGGGGCAGGGCGGGCCAGGAGCTCGTGAGGCTCCCGGGAGTATGCTCGCGCCGGGACAAGAGGCTCCGGCGCGTGTGGGTACGGGTTAGACGTGATGGCGGTAGAGATTCCATTCCCAGTCGGTCACGTGCGACTCGAACGCCTGCACTTCGCGGCGCTTGAGGGCGGCGTAGATGGAAGTAAACTCGTCGCCGAATCCAGCGCGCATGACCTCGTTCTTCTCCAGGGCATCGATGGACTCGGCGAGGCTGCGCGGCAGCGGCTGGCCGATGGGATCCGGGGTCAGCTCGCGCCGGATGCCGTCGGAGGCAGCGTGGAGCATGGCCGCCATCAGCAGATGCGGGGAGGCGCTAGCGTCGCCGGCGCGCAGTTCCAGCCGCGTGGCGCCTGCCCGTTCGGCCGGAACGCGAACGAAGGTGAAGCGGTTGTCTTCGCCCCAGTTGCTGGTGCGCGGGCTCAGGCCTTCCCCGGTCAACCGCTTGTAGGAGTTCACGGTGGGGGCCGCGAACGCCATGATCGCGGGGGCGTGGAGTTGGATGCCGGCAATGGCGGCCAGCGCCGTCGGGCTGAGGGTGCCCTCGGGGGCGGCAAACACGTTGTCTGCATCCCGCCAGAGGGACAGGTGCACGTGCAGGCTGCTGCCTTCCTCGCCGCTGACAGGCTTGGCCATGAAGTTGGCTTCCAGGCCCTCTGCGATGGCCAGTTCCTTGACTCCGGTCTTCAGCAGGAAGGCGGCGTCGGCTGCGACGAGTACATCGTCGTGCTGGAGGTTTACTTCGAACTGACCGGGGGAGAATTCGCGGTTCACCACTGTCACGCCGATATTCATGCCGATCAGCTGCCGATGCATGCGGCCCACGGCTCCGTCGGGGTCGGTAATCCGGTCCATGGTGTAGGAGACGCCGTTCAGCGCATAGGGAGTCCGGCCGTCATGGTCGTTCCGGAAAAGATAGAACTCGGGTTCGCCGGCGGCAATGGCGGAGAGGCCGAGGTCCTCCTGCAACCGTTCGGCGGCTACAGCCAGTTGGCTGCGCGGGCACAGCGCTGACGGCTGGCCGTGCTCGCTCAGACGCGTGAGGACCCACAGGGAGTCCGGCTCCCACGGGGGGACGAACGCCGTCGACAGGTCCAGGAACGCGTGCTGGTCGGGATGATTGGCCAGGGCGGGGAATTCCTTGTCGTCCACCGGTACCCCGAGCAGGTCTTCGGCGTTGGCCATCTTAGAATACGCAACCCCCGAGGCCAGGTTGAGGAGGGAAGCCACGGGATATTGCTTACCTCGCTGGCGCCCGAACAGATCGGAATGGATGACCCGGATGACCTGTATGCCGCGGGCCAGCAACTGGTCCAGATAATCCGGGTCAAAGGCCGGAAGGACCGGTTCTCGGTCCAGCATGGGGCTTGTCATGGTTGCCTTCCTCAGGTTGGTACTGCTCTGCAGCTCAAAGTCTTGCCGTTCGGCGTCGTGGTTATTATAGTAATGTACGTGTTCAGCAAAAGAAACACTCCGGTCTGAAAAAGGGCCCGGCGGGCTGCCGGCCATCACCGGAACCGTTAATAAGGAGCGACAATGATCAAGCTGCATGACATCGACCATGTGGTCATGGGCGTCGAGGACCTGGATGCTTCCACGCAGCAATGGCAGGACGAGTTCGGCCTGACCGAGGTTGGCCGCGAGGGCAAGCAGACTTTCCTCGCGTGCAACTACGAGAAGCCGTCGCTGATCCTGCAGAAGGCCCCCGAGGCCGGCATCGTTCACGCCGCCTACCAGTTGGCGCCGGAACTGACATTGGACGACGCCGAGAAGCACTTGAAGGAGCACCGGGTCGAATACACGCGCTCGGACGAGGGAGTCTCCTTTGCCGACCTGGAAGGTAACGGCATCCAGTTCGTCGAATACCGGCCGAAGCAGGGGCAGGACCGCTACCCGCGCGAGTGGCGGCAGACGACCCGCAATCACCGCATCGGCGCCCCGCGCAAGCTCGGTCACGTGAACTACCTGACCGCGAACATCGGCGAGCAGGTGGATTTCTACCTCAACGTGGTGGGCATGAAGCTGGCCGACAAGCTGGGGCCAGACGCCGGTGCCTTCCTGCATATCGGCGCCGACCACCATGTGATGGCCTTCGTGAACACCGGCCAGGCACACTTCCACCACATCGCCTTCGACATGCTGGACTGGGGGCAGATCCGCCAGTCCTTCGACCACCTCGCCCAGTACGGCCGGGTCATGCCGTGGGGCCCGGTCCGCCATGGGATTGGCGGCAACCTGGCCGGCTACGTCCGGCTTCCGGAGGCTGACTGCTTTATCGAGTTGTACTGCGACATCGAGCAGCTGGACGAAACCCATGTTCCGCGTGAGTATCCGGACGACCGCCACTCCTCCAATGTGTGGGGCATGCTGCCGCCGCGCTCCTACTTCCGCTTCGACAAGGAATCGATCGAAGCCGAGCGCGAGTCCCTGCAGTCCATCTGGGAAAAAGAGCCGGCGCTGCTGGGCGAATAGGCCCAATCCTCTAAGTTTTAAGGAGCTGTTCGTGACTATTACCACCACTACCTACTCACCGGGCGCCAGTGTCTGGCAAGAGCTGACTGCGGGGAGCGCCGCAGGATTGGCTGATTTCTATCGCGAGCTGCTGGGCTGGGAACTCGACCTGGACGGCGACGCAGGCCTCTTCACCCTTCACGGCGTGCCGATCGCCGGGCTGCGCGTCGACTCTGCCGCCGGTCCGGCTGAGCTCGGCTGGAAAGTCTTCCTCGGAAGCGATGACGTAGCCGCGGCCGTCGACCGGGCAGTTGCAGCCGGCGCCTCGGTTGTCGAGGACGAGGTGAACCTGTTGGCGGGGGGAGGGAACGGCGTCGTGCTCCGCGATCCCGAAGGGCCTTTGTTCGGCATCGCCGCCATGGACGGCGGAGCAGTATCCGGGCCGTCCTCCGAGCTCGGCCGATTGGCACTTGTCGATGTGATGAGCCATGATCTCGCAGCGGCCAAGTCTTTCCAGAGCGCGCTCTTCCCGGAGAACGTGCTGGAACATGTTGAGGACGAACTGAGCGTCTACCGCGACGCCGAGGGGCGAGCACTGCGCGCCATTAACGCCATCCCCGCGGAAGCAAAAGGCTTCCTGCCCCCGCACTGGCTGGCCTGGTTCGTGGTGGCTGACCAAGCTGCGGCAGCGGCTGCCGCCGCGGCGGCCGATGGCGGCGTGAACGTGCAGGACCAGCCGATCGCTTTCGGCCGGTGGGCGGTGGTGACCGACCCATCGGGTGCCGCGTTCAAGGCGTTGCAGCTGGACCGCGATATCTGACGGACACGTCCCGCCGGCCGCCGGAGCACCGAAGGGCCCGCTTCATCCCGTACATGGGGATGGAGCGGGCCCTTTCGCGCGCGGTACGGGTAGCCGGGCAGCGCCTGCTCAGCTGGAAACCGTGGCGCGATTCGTCAGTAGCTGTACCAGCCCCGGCCGGTCTTGCGTCCGAGCCGGTTTTGCTCGACAAGCTCCGTGATGGCCGGATGCGGCAGGTCCGCCTCGTCGCCGGTTTCGGCGTAGGTGGCACGGGCGATGAAGTCGATGACGTCCAGGCCGACCAGGTCCATGAGTTCGAAGGGGCCCATCGGGTGGCCGAGGGCGGTCTTGGCGGTGGTGTTGATGTCTTCGAGGCTGGCAACGCCGGCGGCGTGGAGGGCCAGCGCTTCCTTCTGGAGGGCGCCCATCAGCCGGTTGGCGACGAAGCCCGGGACCTCCCGGTTGATCAGGACGGGCTCCTTGCCGAAACGGCGCGCCAGTTCCATCGTGGTGTCCACGGTGGCCTGCGACGTCGACTCGTGCCGCACCACCTCCACGCACTTCATCACCAGGGCGGGGTTGAAGAAGTGCATGTTGCAGACCTGCTCCGGTCGGCCGGTCACCGCGGCGACCTGGGATGAGCCGAGGGTGGAGGAGTTGGTGGCCAGGATGGCGTGCGGTGGTGTGACCTCGCCGAGCCGGGCGAAGATCTGCTGCTTGATCTCGAGCCGCTCGGTGGCGGCCTCGATGACGAAGTCGGCGTTCGCCGCTGCGGCCGCGAGGTCGGTGGCGAAGGCCAGCCGGCCCAACGCGCTGTCGGCGTCCGCGTGGCTGATCCGCCCCTTGGCCGCACTGGCCTGCATGCGCGCGGCCAGCTGCTCCTTGGCCTGGGCGAGCATCTCTTCGGCGAGGTCCTGGACGGTGACCCGGTAGCCGGCGAGGGCGGCGACCATGCCGATTTGTGAGCCCATGGCACCGGAGCCCACGACCAGGATGTGTTTGATGTTTTCGATGGAGGCAGTCATGTGTTCCTCAGAGCCCGGCGGTGCCGCCGCGGAGATAAACGGTGGTGGTATGGCTGAAGAACTCCTTGGCCGCGGCGCCCTGTTCCTTGGGGCCGTAGCCGGATTTCTTGGCGCCGCCGAAGGGAACGTGCGGGTCGGCGCCGGCGGATTCGGAGTTGACGTGCAGGATGCCGACGTCGAGGTCGTCGATGGCGTCGAGGGCACGGGTAACGTCCTGGGTGAACAGGGCGGCGGAGAGCCCGAATTCGCTGTCGTTTGCCAGCTCGAAGGCCTGCTCCACGGTGGCCGCCCGGCGGACGGCCAGCACGGGTCCGAAAAGTTCCTCGCGCCACAGGTCAAGCTCCCGGTCGTCGGGCAGTTCCAGGATGGTCGGCGGAACGAAGTAGCCGCCGGCGAGGAAGCCATCCTCGTACCGCTGGCCTCCGACGATCCGCCGCGCGCCCTGCGCGAGGGCGGCGTCGATGCCGTCGTGTATGGACTTCCGGGCGGCGTCGTTGACAACGGGTCCCATCTGCACCGCGGGGTCGGCCGGATCGCCGACGGCCAGGGCATGGGCGCGTTCGGTGAGCACGGCGAGGAACTCGTCGGCGACGGCCTCGGCCACGATGAGCCGTGACGTGGCGGTGCATTTTTGCCCGCTGGAGCGGAAGGCACCGAGCATGACTTGTTCGGCGGCAAGCTGCAGGTCGGCGTCGGCGAGGACGACCGCGGCGTTCTTGCCGCCCATCTCGGCCTGCACGGGAACCCCGCGTCCGGCCGCCTCGGCGGCGAGGCGGCGGCCCACGCCGGTGGAGCCGGTGAAGGTCAAGCCGTCCAGCGCCGGGTGCTCCACGATGGCGTTGCCCATGGCGCCCGGGCCGATCAGCAGGTTCAGCACGCCGGCGGGCAGTCCGGCGGCGGCCAGCGCCTGGGCCAGCCTCAGTGCAAGCAGCGGCACGGTGCTCGCCGGCTTCCAGACCACGGTGTTGCCGTACGCCAGGGCCGGAGCGATCTTCCACGCCGGGATGGCGATGGGGAAGTTGAACGGGGTGATCACGCCGACCACGCCGAGCGGCTTGCGGGTCACGAGGATCTTCTCGCCCCGCCGTGGGGAGGAGAAGATCTCCCCGGCCGTGCGGTCGCCGTCGTTCCCGTAGTAACGGAAAACTTGCGCCGCCCGCAGCACCTCGCCGTGGCCTTCCGCCCGGGTCTTGCCCTCTTCCCGGGCCAGCTCCAGCCCCCAGGCTTCGGCGTTCTGTTCAAGCACGACGGCGGCGCGCAGCAGCACGGCGCCGCGCTCGTGCGCCGGGGTACGGGCCCACTCACGCTGGGCGGCGACGGCCGCGGCCATGGCCTGTTGCACCTCGGCAGGTCCGGCCTGCAGGCCCTGGGCGACAACTTCGTCGGGGCGCGCCGGGTTGTGGCTGGCGATGGGGGAGCCGGAACCGGGAACCCAGGCGCCGTCGATGTAGTGCTGCAGCTGTACCGGAGAGGTCATGCGTGCTCCTTGGCGTTCGGAGAGGGGTCAGCGGAAGGCGGGGACGCCGGTGATCTTCTGGCCGAGGATCAGGGTGTGGACCTCGTCGGTGCCCTCGTAGGTGCGCACGGATTCGAGGTTGTTGGCGTGGCGCAGCGGCGAGTAGTCCAGGGTGATGCCGTTGCCGCCGAGGATGGTGCGGCATTCGCGGGCGATTTCGATGGCCTCGCGGCAGTTGTTGAGCTTGCCGACGGAGATCTGGTGGGGCTGCAACTGTCCGGCGTCCTTGAGCCGGCCCAGGTGCAGGGCGAGCAGGAAGCCCTTGTTGATCTCCAGCGCCATGTTGACCAGTTTTTCCTGGGTGAGCTGGTAGCCGGCCAGCGGCTTGTCGAACTGCATCCGCTCCTTGGAATAGTCGACAGCGGTCTGCCAGGCGTCGCGGGCGGCTCCCATGGCGCCCCAGATGATGCCGTAGCGGGCTTCGTTCAGGCATTCGAACGGACCGCGCAAGCCCTTGGCTTTCGGCAGCAGAGCCCCGGCGGGCAGGCGTACGTCGGTGAGTTCGATGTCGCACTGGATGGAGGCGCGCATGGAGAGCTTCGCTTCGATCGGGGTGGCCTTGAAACCGGCGGTGTCGGTCGGCACCACGAAGCCGCGGACGCCGTCGTCGGTCTGCGCCCAGATCACGGCGACCTGGGCGACCGAGGCGAGGCCGATCCAGCGCTTGGAGCCGTTGAGCACCCAGTCGTCCCCGTCGCGGCGGGCGAAGGTCTTCATGCTGGCCGGGTCGGAGCCGGCGCTGGGTTCGGTCAGGCCGAAGCAGCCGATGGCCTCGCCGGCGGCCATCTGCGGCAGCCACTCGTTCTTCTGCTCCTCGGAGCCGTGCTTGTGGATCGCGCTCATGGCCAGCGAGCCCTGCACGGAGACGAAGGTGCGCAGGCCGGAATCGCCGGCCTCCAGTTCGGCGCCGGCGAGCCCGTATTCGACGGCGGAGCGGCCGGCGCAGCCGTAGCCGTCCAGGTGCATGCCGAGCAGGCCGAGCTTGGCCAGCTCGGGCACGATCTCCAGCGGGAACACCGCGTTTTCGTACCAGCCGGCGATGTTCGGTTTGATCGCGCTGTCCACGAAGGAACGGACGTTCTTCTGCAGTTGCCGTTCCTCCTCGGTGAGCAGGGATTCGAACGAAATCAGGTCATGGTCCAAAGACATGGGGCGTTCCTTCTGGGGAGTTCGGGGGATGGGGTTGAGGTGTGGGGCTGCCGGAGGATGGTTCGCAGCAGGCGGTCAGGCCGATGCCGGAGCGGCCGACGTTGGCATCCCGTCCGCCGCAACGTCGAGGACTGCCTGCCGCAGCACCTGCAGGCCATCGGCGAGCAGGTCCTCGCCGATGACCAGCGGGGGCAACAAACGGATGACGTTGCCATGGGTACCGCAGGTCAGGGTCAGCACGCCCTGCGCGTGGCACCGGGCAGAAACTTCCTTGGCCAGGTCGGCCCGCGGGGCCAGGGTGTCCCGGTCGGCGAACTCCAAGGCCAGCATGGCGCCCCGGCCGCGGAATTCGGCCACGACGTCGGTCTCCGCAACCAGCGGCTCCAGCACCCGGCGCGCCGCGGCTTCGATGGCGCGGGCGTTGGCCAGCAGGCTGCCGTCCTCAAACGCTTCGAAGACGGCCAGCGCGGCCTCGCAGGCCAGCGGATTGCCGGCGTAGGTGCCGCCCAGGCCGCCGGCGTGCACGGCGTTCATCAGGTCGGCGCGGCCGGTGACGGCGCTGAGCGGCAGCCCGTCGGCCAGCGCCTTGGCCGTGAGCGTGATGTCGCCGGCCACTGACTCGTGTTCGCTGGCGAAGAGCGTCCCGGTGCGTCCCATGCCGGCCTGGATCTCGTCGATCACCAGCACGATGCCGTGCCGGTCGGCGATCCGCCGCAGCCCGGCGAGGAACCCGGGGGCCGGAACAACAAAGCCGCCCTCGCCCTGGATGGGTTCGATGACCATGGCCGCGAAGCTGTCCGCGCCGTGCTCGACGAGGGTGGCCTCGACCGAGGCAAGCGCCGCCGCGGTGACGTCCGCGGTTAAGGCGGGGACCCCGCCGTCGTGCTGTGCCGCCGGGCGCAGGGGATTGGCCGAGGCGGCCCGGACAATTTCTGCCGGGAAGGGGCCGAAGTTCAGCCGGTACGGGTTCTCCTTGGCGGTCATCGCCATGGTCAGCAGGGAGCGGCCGTGGTACGCCTCGTCAAAGACCAACACCCTGCTGCGGCCGGTGGCCGAACGGGCGATCTTCACCGCGTTCTCCACCGCCTCGGCGCCGGTGGAGAACAGGGCGGTGCGCTTCTCGAAGTCGCCCGGCGTGTGCTCGTTGAGCCACCTGGCCACCTCGGTGAAGGACTGGTACTCGGTGACCATGAAGCAGGTGTGGGTGAACCTCTCCAGCTGCGCGGCCACCCGCTCGCGGACCCGGCGATGGCTGGCGCCGATGCTGGTCACGGCGATGCCGGAGGCGAAGTCGATCAGGCGGTTTCCGTCCACATCCTGCAGGATGCCGCCGTCCGCCTTCTCGATGAAGACCGGCAGGACGATGCCGAAGCCGTCGCTGACGTGGGCGAGCCGGTCCCGGTGCAACGCCTGGGAACGCGGGCCGGGGATGGCCGTCGCCAGGTGGCGGGACTGGGGGAGCATGGCGGCGGCCGCGCCGGTCGCGGAGATGAGCACATCGGTCATAGGGCAACGCTAAGCGCGCGGCGGGCACGGGGTCATCGGATGTTCTGCCCAAAAGCGCCGGTGGTGTTGGATAATCAGTCCATGGTTTCCCTTGCCCAGCTCAGCCATGAACTCGGAGACTCGCTCAGGCCGGCGGTTCCCGGACCGGTGCCGGGGATCCAGCTCTCCGGTGTCCATGTGTCCGAGCTGGCAGACCCGGGCGCCTACCTGGAGGGCGGCGAGCTGCTGCTGACCACCGGCATCCCGCTCAGCGGAAGTGCCGCCGCCGTGGGCGGGTACGTGCGCCGGCTGGCGGCCAAAGGCGTCGCCGCCCTTGGCCTGGGGCTGGGGGAAGGGCTGGACAGCGTGCCGCCGGAGCTGGTCCGGGCCTGCTCCGCCGAGGGCGTGGAGTTGCTGGTGGTCCCCGACGGCGTTCCCTTCCTGGACGTCTCGCGGATGTTCTGGGAATTGGCCTCGCGGAGTGACCAGGCCGACCTGATAGCGAACCTGGGAACGCAGACAGCTCTGGCCCGGGCGACGATGCGCCCGGATGCCCTGCCGTCGGTCGTCCAGGGGCTGGCACAGGCGCTGGGTGGCTGGGCGGCCTACCTGCCCGCGGACGGCGGGGCGGAGGCCACCGTCTGGCCGGCCAGCGCGTTGCCGTTGCTGCCGCACCTCAGGCTGGAAACCACGCGGCTTAACGTCGCCGGCACCCATTCCGCCGCTACCTTCTGGCTGCACGGCGCTCCCGTCGTCGAGTATCCGATCCTCGTCGGACGGCGGATCGACGGCTTCCTGGCCATCGGCCCCGGCCGGACCCTGACCAAGGCCGACCGGCAGATCATCACCACGGTCTGCGTCCTGCTGGCGCTGAAGGCCCAGCAGCGCGAGGAGCTGCAGGGGACGACGACGGTGCTCGGCTCCGTCGTCGCCAAGCTGGTTGCCCGCGGCCAGGTGGAGGCAGCCCGCTTAGTGGCCGCCGACGGAAACCTCGGGCAGCTGCCGGAACGGGTCCGCGTGCTGGCCGCGCGGATGGGCACGGCGGATTCCCTCGCCGCGCTCGCCGGATCGGTGTCCCGGCTCCGGCCGGCCGACGGCGGCGGCTCGCCCGCCGCGGCGCTGGCCGGCTGTACCCTGCGCTTCGCCGACGACGGCGTGGCCTACTTCCTGCTGGATGCCGGGCTCGCGGAACGGGCAGCGGCAGACCCGCAGTCGGACGGGGAAACCGACGCGGAACTTCTGGCCTGGTCGGGAGGCGGCGCGGGCGCCGAGGCAGCCCAGGTCGCGTCAACGTCCACGTCAACAGCTGCCTCGGTTGGCACGGAGACCGGTGCCGCCTGGACGGAATCCCTCGCCTTGGCGGACGTTGCGGCGGCGATGTCAGCGGTGCACCGTGCGGCGGTCGCGGCGCCTGCGGGCAAGCTGGTGGAACTGGCGTCCGACGATGAGGCCCGCGCCGATGCGTGGGTCGAGGCGCTGGCGGGGTACCGCCGCGCCGAGCTGCTGGAGACCGTGGCCGCCTACCTCCGCCACCGGGGCCACTGGGAGGACACGGCCCGCCAACTCAGCGTGCACCGGAATTCGCTGCGCCACCGGATGGCGGTTGCCGAACGTCTGCTCGGCGTCAGCCTCGACGATCCGGACGTCGCGGCGCACCTGTGGCTGGCCCTCCGCCGGCGCGGGCTCTGACGTTCAGTCCAAGCTGCGACGTTCAGTCCAGGCTGTGCAGCCACTCCAGCACGGGCGCGGTGTGTTCGCCGAGCGCGGGCGGGGCAGCGGTGCGCGTCTCGAACGCCGGGCTCCAGGAGATCGGGTGGCGGACCTGGCGGCCGGCGGGCTCCCCGCTGGCATCGCGGACTTCGATGGTCGGGGCCAGCCCCAGTGATTCGGCATACCTGATGCCCTCGTCGATGCCGGCCACGGGGCCGGCGGGAACGCCGACGCCGGTGAGCTTGCCCTGCCACATCGCTGCGGAGGCGGCGGACAGGGCCTGCTCCAGCAGCGGGATGAGCTCCCGGCGGTGCTGCACCCGGGCGCTGTTGGTGGCGAAACGCTCGTCCTCCGCGAGCTGCGGCTCTCCCAAGACAGCGGCCAGCTGCCGGAACTGCCCGTCGTTGCCGCAGGCGACGGCCAGCGGGCCGTCGGAACATTCCAGCAGCTGATAGGGAACGATGGACGGGTGCTCATTGCCCATCCGCTGGGGGACCTTGCCTGCTCCCAGATAGGACTGGGCCTGGTTGGCCAGGGCGCCCTGCAGGCTGGACAGCAGGTTAACCTCGAGCCGGCTGCCCCGGCCGGTGGCAGCGCGGGCGTTGAGCGCGGCGAGGATCCCGATGGTCGCGTCCTTCGCGGTCAGCACGTCCACCAGGGCGACACCCGCCTTGTAGGGTGAGCCGTCCGCCTCGCCGGTGATGCTCATCAGGCCGCCGACCGCCTGCACGATGAAGTCGTAGCCGGGCAGGGACGCACCTTCGGCTGACCCAAAACCGGAAATCGAGGCGTAGACCAGGCCCGGATTCCCGGCCGCGAGGTCCGCATACCCAAGCCCGAGCCTGTCCATCCCGCCGGGTTTGAAATTCTCCACGACGACGTCGGCCGTCAGCGCCAGCTTGCGGGCTAAGCGCCGGTCGCCGGGATCCGCCAAATCCAGGCAGACCGATTCCTTGTTGCGGTTCACGCTCTCGAAATAGGTGGCCCCGGTCGGGGAATACGGCGGACCCCAGCTGCGGGTGTCGTCCCCCGTGCCCGGGCGCTCCACCTTGATGACGCGTGCACCCAGGTCGGCCAGCGTCATGGTGGCCAGCGGACCGGCGAGCACCCGGGAGAAGTCGGCCACCAGCAGGCCTTCCAAGGGTCTCGTTGCTGAAGCCGGGGCAGCGGCAGTGGGGGAGTCAGGCACAATCCGTCCTTCCGAACAAGCATGAAGTGGCGTTGAGTCTACGGCAGGGCAGCAGGCGCGGGATCGGATGTGTTGGCCACGGGCTGGTCGTTTCGTCCAAAGGGTGAGGCTAAATTATTGCTCGTTCACTCGTGCCGAAGCATGCCGCTCGCCCGGCCGGCGGTCCTCCCGCCCGCCCATACAATGGCTGGTATGAACACCACTGACCGCCGGGCGCTCTCCCGGCAACGGCAGCTGCCCGGGTCCGGGCCGACATGACGGCGGAAACAACCGAGCAGGTAGTGCTGCTGGACGAGAACCTGAAGCCCGCCGGCGTTGCCGACAAGGCCGAGATCCACACGGGCGAGACACCGCTGCATCTCGCCTTTTCCTGCCATATTTCCGACGCCGAGGGCCGTGTGCTGGTGACCAGGCGCGCCCTGAGCAAGCTGACCTGGCCGGGCGTCTGGACCAACTCCGCGTGCGGCCATCCGGCCCCGGGGGAGGAGATGGCCGACGCCGTGCGGCGACGGGTGCGCTACGAGCTCGGGCTCGGGCTGGAAGACCTGAAGCTTGTGCTGCCGGACTTCCGCTACCGCGCGGTGGACGCCTCCGGCATCGTGGAGAACGAGTTCTGCCCCGTCTACACGGCGCTGGCCTCGGGCGAACTGTCGCCGCGCGCTGACGAGGTGGCCGAGTACCGTTGGGTGCGCCCCTCCGACCTGCGGACCGCCGCGACCGCCGCCCCGTGGGCCTTCAGCCCGTGGATCGTGCTGCAGCTGCAGGCCCTGGACCGCCTGGCCTAGCGTCCGCAGGGACAGATCCGCGCCTCAGGGAGCAGGCGAATGTTCGATTTCCCGCCCGGCCATGGCAGGGCGGGAATCGCGGCGGGTCGGGGCCGGCAGGGCCGCCGTGCCGGAGGTCACCAGCCGGGCGATGACTTCGTCCGGCCACATGGGCCGGCCGAAGTAGAAGCCCTGCGCATTCAAACCCGGGCAGCCGGCCAGCCACTCCACGGCCTCGGCGGTCTCGATCCCCTCGATCACCACGTCCGCCTTCAGCGCGGTGAACATGGCGATCAGATGGCTGACCACGATGTTCCGTGCGGTTTCGTCGTCGTCCCGGGCGCTTCCGTCGTCGCCGCTGACCAGCGAGCGGTCCACCTTGACGATGTCGAAGGGGAACTCGGTCAGCGAGTTCATGGATGAGTAGCCGGAGCCGAAGTCGTCCACGGCGATCCTGAAGCCCTCGCCGCGCAACTGCACGAGGGCCGCCCGGGACTGCTCGGACATCTTGTCCAACGAGTTTTCGGTCAGCTCCACGATGATGTTCAGCTCCGGCCCCTCGGCGCGCATGCGCCTAAGCCTGTCCACGACGGGGGAACCGGCGGCGAGCTGGCCCAGTTCCACGTTGACGGAGATGGAGCGGACGCTGGTGACTTCGCTGATGCGGGCCATCGCCGCGGCCGCACCGTCGATCACCTGGATGGTCAGCTCGTTGAGCAGGCCCAGCCGGTTCGCTTCGGTGACCAGCCGGTCGGCCGGGATGTTGCCGAGTTCGTCGTCTTCGTAGCGGGCCAGGGCCTCGAACCCGACGATCGCATCCAGGTCCAGGGAAACGATGGGCTGCAGCGCCACGCGCAGCAGGTGCCGGCGGATGCCGCGTTCAACCGCCACTGCCAGGCAGGCTTCGGCATCGGAGCCGTCGCGCGTTGCGTCGCGCAGCCGCTGCTGCAGCCGCTTGGAGCCGTACATCCCGGAATCGGCGTTGCGCAGCAGCTCCTCGATGTTGGGCGCCGGGCGGTCCGAGTACGCCACGCCAATGCTGGCCCGCACCCGCAGCGTGTTGCCGCGGGCCGTGAGCGGGCGCGCGATCGCGGCGGCAATGCGTTCGGCAGCGGCGCGCGCGCCGGCTTCGCTGGTGACGTCGCGGAGCACCACGACGAATTCGTCGCCGCCGATGCGCGCGGCCACGTCGTCCTCGCGGATTTCCGAGCGTATCCGCTGCGCGGTGGCGGCCAGCAGCAGGTCGCCGACGTCGTGGCCGTGCCTGTCATTGACGGCCTTGAATTCGTCCAGATCCAGATAGACGACGGCGATGGCCTCGCCGGGGCGACGGCCGGCATTGATCTCGGCCAGCCGCTGCCAGAGCGCGCGCCGGTTGCCCAGCCCGGTCAGGGCATCGGTGTCCGCCTGTAGCCGCAGCTCGTGCACCAGCTCATCGTGCCGGACCATGATGCTGCCCACGTGCGCCAGCGCGTCGAGCACCTGCTCGTCTTCCTCCGTGAACTGTGCGCCGCCGTTCCGCGAGGCCACCAGGTAGTTGTCGCCGTGGTCCCAGCGGCGCATCCGGACACCGATTTCCCGTTCTTGCGGCGCCTCCGGCCGCAAGGAGACGCGGTCGGCGCGCACCGAGGCGCTGGCGGCGGCGAGGAGGGTCCTGTCGAGGCCGTCCGGGCTCCACGGCA